>JBKPDM010000303.1:0-4060 GCA_046727895.1 Pseudomonadota bacterium
TGAAGCTAGCTGTCTCGTGGGCTCGGAGATGTGTATAAGAGACAGCTACAACGTCGTTCCGACCGATCTGGACATCTACCCGACCAAGTCCTGGGCGAACGATGCGCTGCTGCAGCCGGAGAGCCGGGCGGCATTTCAGCGTCTCCTGGACCAGGGCTGGACCGACGCGATCCGCACACTTCATCCCTCGGAGCCGATGTACACGTTCTGCGACTACAAGCCGGATCGATGGCAGCGAAACGCCGGGCCTCCGGCTCGATCACCTCTTGCTCAGCCCGCCACTGGTAAGCCGCCTGGCAAAGGCCGGGGTCGGTCGCGACGTCCGCGGGCAGGACGGAGCCAGTGATCATGCGCCAGCTTGGATTGTGCTTCGCTGATGACGATCTTTGAGGGCGCGGTGGACGCCACCTTCGCCGCCTTCGGCATCGACGCCAGCGGGTGGCGGTCCAGTCCCGGTGCGGGTGATCGCGCGGCGTCCGGATACGATCGTCGGCTTCGGCGAGACCCGCATCCACGCTGAGATGGCGACGTTCGAGCTGCGGGCGAGCGAGGTCGCCAGCCCACGTCCCGGCGATCAGCTTGAGGTCGGCAGCGACATCTTCGTCATCCAGGGTGAGCCGGAGCGGCGTGATCCGGATCGGCTGGTGTGGAGCTTGGACGTGAGGCCGACGTGATATAGTTCGGCTCGCACCGTTGGCGTCCTGATCGGACCGCCCGTAAGGGGAACTGCGAGCCATGTCCCGAAAAGCCTACTTGCTCGTCGCGGCTTCGATCTTCTCCCTCGTGTGTCTGCTGCATCTGGCACGGATTGTATTTGGCTGGAGCGTGGTGATCGGTAGTTGGAGCGTGCCGATGTGGCTGAGCTGGGTCGGCCTCGTTGTTGCCGGCGTCCTGGCGTACTTCGGGTTCAGCCTCGCCGCACAGTCTTCACGAAAAGGCTCCCTCAGCTGAGATGAGCCGGACGGAATGAAGCTCGTCGCCACCATCGCCCGGCCTCTCCAGGCAGACATGCAGGCCGAGTTGCGCAACATCGAACGTGCGGTAGCGACCGGCACGCGCGATGCCGGCCGTGGCCTCAGGACGGAGCTCCGCCGCCAGATCGCGAGCGCTGGGCTCGGTCCGCGGCTCGCCAACAGCTGGCGCGACAGGCACTACCCGAACCGCAAGCTCGACGCTGCCGGCCTGGGCTACACCAGGGCGCCGCAGATCATCCGCGCGTTCGACGAGGGGGCGCTGATCCGGAGCAGGCGCGGGCGCTTTCTCGCAATCCCGACCGAGAACGCGCCAAGGAAGGGCACCGACGGCAAGCGCATCAGCCCGAGCACCTTCCCCGAGCAGCGGTTCGGGTCGCTGCGCTTCGTGCCTCGATCAAGCGGACCGTCGCTCCTTGCGGTGGATGGCTTGCGAGCATCGTTCGGCCGCAAGACCGGCGAGCTGCGCGGCTTCCGGCGCGCCACCGATCGAGCCCGGAGCGGCGCAGGTCAGACCACGGTGGTGATGTTCCTGCTCGTGCCGCAGGTAAAGCTTGTCGCGCGAGCGGCCGAGCGCTGGTCCGCGGAGCTGCCGGCGCTGATCGACCAGCAGCTGCGGTCGGAGTGACGCGATGCCGGCGAGCAAGGCCGAGCAGGTGCTGGAGGCGATCAAAGCGCTGACCGAGACGGTCCCGGGCGCGGTGATCGAGCGCAACAGTGTGCTGCGCGAGAAAATCCCAGGCGGCGGACTGATCATCCTTCGCGACGGTGATCCGGGCGAGCCCGAGCAGGCGCTCGGCGGCTTCGGAACTGCTTACTACCAGCATGCGGTCGAGATCGAGGTCTACGTCGAGGAGGGCGACGCGTCGATCCGGGATACCGCATTCGACGACCTGCTCCAGCAGATTGGCCGTGCTCGATGCTGACCCGACCCTCGGCGGCATCGCCTTCGGCCTGACGTACTGCCGGCCCGAAGCGTCGATCGAGGCGGTGGCCGGCGCACCAGCGATCAAGAGCGCGACGTTGACGGCAACCGTGGACTACGAGACCGGCGCACCCCTTTCCTGATTCCTCTCCCTCGATGAGGAGATCCCGGTGGCGCGAGCCTATGGTTCGAGCGCGCACCTGCTCTTGAAGCGCGAGACGACGTACGGGCAGGCGGCGACCGGCAACTACATCCGCATGCCCTTCAACCGCTGCAATCTGGGCAGCGAGCAGGGGTTAGATCCACCGGAGGTCGCCGAGGGGCGGACAAGCGCGGCGCGAGCGCTTTCCCTTCGGGTCCCGGGCGGGTGGGACCGTGACGTTCACACTCCCTGCAGCACGTACCACCAGAGCGGCAGGGTCAGGAACGAGAGCGGGATGCCGATGCCGACCATGAGCGTCACGAGCGGCGGGTCGAGCTTATGCTCGAGCGCGACGATCGAGGCGCCGATCTGGGGCGCCATGGCGGCCTCGAAGATCGTGACCTGGATGTGCGGCCCGCCCGCGCCGAGCGCGCCCGCGAACAGCGCGAGGACCAGCGCCGGGCCCATCACCAGCTTGAAGGCGAGCCCGGCCGAGAGCGCCGCGAAGCGGCCGCGCAGCTCCGCCAGCCGCAGCTGATAGCCGACCGAGACCAGAGCGAGCGGCGCGAGCGTCCCGCCGAGCTTGCCGAGCACCACCTCGAGTCCGCCCGGGTAGTCGAGCGGCTTCAGCGCGAGCGCCAGGAGAACCGCCTGGAAGGGCGGGAATCTCAGGATCTTCCTGGCGATCGCAGCCGGCGAGACGGCGCCGGCGGCATAGGTGACCGCGATCAGGATGCCAAGCGTCGAGAGGACCATGTAGGTGCCGAGCTGGTCGATCAGGATGCCGAGACCGAGGTGCTCCTTGCCATAGAAGGTCTCGATCATCGGCAGGCCGAGAAACGAGGTGTTGGCGAGCGAGCCCACCAGGATCAGGCCGCCGACCGTGCCGCGCGACCATCCCGCGGCCCGGCCGAGGGTCACGAAGAAAATCATCCCAAGCCCGAACAGGACCCAGGCCATGGCGGTCGGGTAGGCAAGCGAGCGGTCGAGCGGCAGCTCGTGCACGTAGAGCAAGGTCAATGCCGGCAGGGAGACATTGATGATGAAGGCGTTCAACACCGAGGGCGTGGCATCGGGCAGGCGCCCGAGGCGGCGCAGCAGCGCGCCGAGCAGGAAACAGGCGATCAGCAGGATGAGGTTCGGCATGGATTGAAATCCCCAATTGTAATCGTTCGGTGCACGGCGACCCGGTGCGGGCACACGATCGGAGCGCGCCCGTCGGAGCCCCAAGCGCTGTGGAGGCTATGCCCGGTCCGGCGCGCTTGCGATGATCCGGAGCAGGCTTCGTTGGATCGTCCGCGCCGCCTCGACGAGTAAAATCGAGCGAGGGCATGAATTTCCCGGAAGTAGGTTTCTGCCGCGATCTGGCCCGGGCGACTGAGCTCGTCGTGCGAGCAGTCGATCGCGACGACGGAGCTGCCGACACCGCTGATAAGCAGGATTAATACTACGGCCGTCTGGTGTTGCGGAATATTCCAACGGCGCATTTCGGACTCTCCATAAGAATTGGAGTGACCTCAACGGTGCGGCATGTGGGCGATGATCCGGGCGACACGCGGCGGATCACCCCTACGGCGCCCGTGAGTACCCTGAAGGTCCAGGCGATGGTGGCCGGGGTCTCGGTGCGCAGCTGATACGTTCAGGCCACGCTCGCACCAGGGTGCCGATTTCCATGCCCGTGAGATCGGCAAGCAATTGGATGAACTGCGCGCCCCGCTCGCCGAACCCGACATTCGCCCCGCCCAGCAGGAACACCGCGTCCGGGCCGAGCGCACGGCCGATCTCGGCGAAGGCGACGCGTGTCCGCTGGTCGGCACGCAGCAATTCCAGAGAGACCAATGTCGTCCCCAGCACGAGCTGACCTGAATCGCCCGGGCAAACCACGTGGAGTTCGCGGGTCCGCGGATGCAGCCGAACCGCCTGCACGATATGGGGGAGTCCCGGCTCACCCGCCGGCAGGCGCACCACGACCACGCCTGCAGCAACCGGCGGGCGAGCCGGCCCGGCCGCACCGTTAATGCC
>JBKPDM010000304.1:0-5073 GCA_046727895.1 Pseudomonadota bacterium
GTTTAGAGGTTTCATTCATCCTGGAAGCAAGGCTGACTTATATCACTCGCTCTTTCGGCTCAGAAAGGGCAGGTCAGCGGGTTCAGAAAGAGTTTCTTCTCGCGCATGAAGGTCGTACGATCACGCCCGCTAATCTGAGCGCAGGGTCTTCAACGCGCCGCCCCAGGCGATGACCTGGTCGAGCACGTTGTTGACCGCCGCCTCGTGATGGGCAGCCGGTTTGAAGACGGCGAAGTTCTCGAAGTCCGTGAACAGCGACAGCATCACCTGGGCGCGCACGTCGGCGACCTGCAGCTCAGCCATGACCAGCCGGAGTTGCTCTACCGCGCGGACGCCGCCAGCTCCCCCGTAGCCGACGAACCCGGCCGCTTTGTTGTTCCATTCGGCGTACAGGTAGTCGATCGCGTTCTTGAGCGCGCCGGGTATCCCATGGTTGTACTCGGGCGTCACGAAGATATAGGCGTCGAAGGACGCGATCTTTGCGGCCCACGTTTTCGTGTGCTCTTGACTGTACTGGCCCAGCGAGGGCGGCACGGGTTCGTCGAGAAGCGGCAGGTCGAATTCCTGGATATCGACAATCTCAAACTCGGCATCGCTGCGCCGCTTCGCGATGTCGTGGACCCACCGGCCGACGGCGTCCGCCTTGCGACCCGGACGCGTACTCCCGATGATGATCGCGAGCCTGATCATTTGATCCTCCACGCTGGCGCGATGTGCGATTGGGGGGCGATGTAGTCTCTGGCGATCTAGTTCTGTAGCCTATTTTTCTCGATGGAATGTATCGGGGAAACAGATAGATGCTCGACGCAGTCACGCTCGATCACCTGAGGATCTTCATCGCCGCGGCGGACGAGGGCAGCTTCTCAGCCGCCGGGCGGCGGCTAAGGCGCGCGCAATCGGTCGTGAGTCAGGTCATTGCGGCGCTCGAGGGGCAGCTCGGAGTCCCGCTGTTCGACCGCGGAAGCCGCTATCCGCGGCTGACCAACCAGGGCAGCGCGCTCCTGGTCGACGCGCGGGCCGTGGTCGGCCGGATGGACGCTCTCAAGGCCCGCGCGAAAGGCTTCGCGGGCGGCCTTGAGCCGGAGCTGTCGGTGGCGGTCGACGTGATGTACCCGATGGCGGGGCTGACCGCGGCGGTCGTGGCCTTCCGCGACGCGTTCCCCTCGACCGCGCTGCGCCTTTACGTCGAAGCGCTGGGCGGCGTGCTGCAGCAGGTGCTCGAGCGCCGGTGCAGGTTCGGGGTGATCGGCTCGCTGCCCGCGGTGCCGCCCGCCTTCGAACGCGAGCGGCTGCTGGGCGTGAGGATGACGACCGTCGTGGCGCCCGGTCACCCGCTCGCGAACTACGCCGGGCCGGTCCCTACCTCCGTCCTACAGCAGCACGTCCAGTTGGTGCTGACCGACCGGACCGACCTGTCGCAGGGCCGAGAGTTCGGCGTGATCTCCGAGCAGACCTGGCGTCTGGCCGATCTTGGCGCCAAGCATGCCTTCTTGCGGGAAGGGCTCGGCTGGGGGCACATGCCGGTGTCGATAGTCGAGGTCGATCTCGCGCGCGGCACGCTGGTCGAGATCGTCCGCCAGGACTCGCCCGGCATCGACGTCTTGCCGATGTTCGCGGTGTACCGTGCCGACGACCCGCCGGGCCCGGCCGGACGGTGGCTCATCGCCCGCCTCCGGGCGGCCGCCCCGGAGGAGGCTCCGCCCCCTTTCGGGACGGTCGTGTAGCGTGCCTGGACGTGGTCTACGGTCGGATTGCCGCTGAGGGGTGCTGGACATGGCGCAGATCGAGACGGTCAGGCGCTTTGCAGTGGTAATGAGGCATGGTCCTTCGCGCCCGGCGAGGTGGTTTTCGAGGCGAGCGAACGGTCCGCCCCGGCCTGGCTCGTGCTCGAGCGGACATTGGCGCCGCTTCGCAGTCTGAAGGGGCCTGCCATAACGCGACTCGACGTTTGGGCACAAGGAGAGCGAGGACCGTGACCATGGCCCTGGATAGCCACGTCCACCTGTTTCGACCCGGCGAGGACGGTGATCGGCGAACGCTGCTGATGCTGCATGGTACGGGCGGCGACGAGGCGAGCTTCGCCGGACTGGGATCTATCTTGGCGCCGGGTGCCGCCGTGCTGAGCGTCCGCGGCAACGTCATCGAGCACGGCGTGAACCGCTTCTTCCGGCGTCTAGCGGAGGGCGTCTACGACATCGAGGACCTTTCATTCCGCACGCAGGCGCTCGGCTTGTTCGTCGAGGCGGCCCTCGAGCACTATGAGATCGATCGGGACCGCCTGATCGGCGTGGGGTATTCGAACGGCGCCAACATTCTTGCCAACCTCCTGTTCCATGAGCCCTCGCTGGTGCCGACGGCGGTCCTGATGCACCCGCTGATCCCGTTTGCGCCTGCGGACCAGCCGGGCCTTGCGGGCCGGCGAGTGCTGATCACCGCCGGCGAGCGGGACCCCATCTGCCCGCCGGCGATGACCCGTGCGCTCCATGGCTATTTTGAACGCCAGCATGCCGCCGCCGAGGTGGTCTTTCACTCAGGCGGACACGAGTTGCAGGAGACCGAGCTCAAGGCCGCCCGCCGATTCGTGGCGACGCAGCCTGCTTCGGCCGCCGCGCCGCCCATCTGATTCTCATTTCAGTCGGCCGCGAGCGCTCGGGCTTATCCCGGAGAGGCCTGTCAAGCGGCGGGCCTTCTTCGCTTTCCATACTGGCCTTTATCACACTCCCGCGCGGCAGGCCTGCCCTGCTTGCTGTCTCATGCGCGGCGCATGGAGCGTCTGTGGCGTATCCGATGATCGGGATCGTGGCCTCATACCAAGCTTATTAAGAACTGACCGTTGCCCATTCGAGGCTGCAGAGGGAGCGGATGCGGCCGGTCTCGGCGAGGAGCGCGTTCCAGGCGGCACAGCAGGCATCGAGGATGTCGTCGTAGGTCGGCCACAGGCGGTGCGAGAGAAAGCGCTCGCGCAGATACAGCCAGACCCGCTCGATCGCGTTCAGCTCGGGCGAGTAGGGCGGCAGGAAGAGCGGCGTGAGGTTGGGCGGGATCGCCAGATCCTTGGCGATGTGCCAGCCGGCGCGGTCCATGAGGACCACCGCATGGGCGTTGGGCGCCACGGCTTGGCCGAGCTCGTCGAGCATCGTCTGCATGGCGGCGGCGCTCACCGTGGGCAGCACGAGCGCGACCCCGGCATCGCGCTCAGGACAGACCGCGCCGAACAGATAGACCGCCTGGTGGCGCAGGTCGCGCACGCCGCGCGGGCGCAGGCCGCGTTGGTACCAGCGCCGGCAGACCCGGCCGGTCTGGCCGACCCGGGCCTCGTCCAGGAACCAGATCTCGAGCCGCTCGGCCTCGGGGTGGTCACGGGCGACCTCGGCGATCAGGCTCGGGAATTTTTTTGAAGCGCGCCTGGGCCTTGCGGTCGGCCTCCGGGTGCACAGGCCGCGCCTTCTGCCAGGACAGGTCGAGGTCGTGGAGCAGCCGCAGCATGCCGTTCTCGCTGTAGACGACCCCGAACCGCTGCTCGACCAGCCGACAGAGATCCTTGGCGCGCCAGCTGCTCACGCCATCTCGCTCAGGATCGGGCCCGCGCAGCAGCAGGGCCTTGAAGGTCGCCAGCTGGCCCTCGTCCAGCCAGGGCGGCCGGCCGCTCTTGGGCCGATCACGCAGGCCCTCGACCCCTTCGGCGTTGAAGCGGATCACCCAGTCCCGCAGCGTCTGGCGGTCCATGCCCGCCTGGCGGGCGGCTTGCCCCCGGCTCATACTGTCCAAGGCGTTGGCCACGCCGAGCAGGCGACAGGCCACCCGGCCATCGCTCTCCTGGCGCGCCAACCGGCGCAATTCCTCGGCCGCAATGTCCTGTCGAATCGCCAACCGTGCACCCATGGCTCACCCCGCTGCATCATCATGCAGCATGGCACACCATATAACCGCAAATTTCACAACCCAGGTGAGTCAAAATATCGCAGGGTCGGTATTAGAGACGCCAGAGATGCCGGCGCGACCTGCCGGTCGATCGATCCGTTGCTGTCGCTGGTCATTGCCTATACCCCCAGGAGCGGCCCCATCCGGACCGTCCCACGGCCCTTCACCCGGTACTGGGCCCGCCAGAGCCCACAAGCCAAGGCCAGGACCAGGTCGTCGTGGGGCCCCTCCCGGGCGCCGAAGGTCAGACGGCCGGTGTCGGTGGTCCGCATGCGGAATTCGCTCAGCTCCCCCTTGAAGGCTCGCTCTTCCGCCAGGCCGACGGCGAACTTCAGCTCGCCCGCGTGCAGCGACGCCTGCAGCCGGCTGACCAGCTGGATCTTCGGGATGTGCCAGACGCGCCCGCCGGCACGCGTCTCCTCGAGCCCGCCGGTGATCACGATGCCGATCGGGCGCAGACCCTCCGTCTCGAAGAGGTCGGCCACCGCCGCGCCGACGCCAGTCCGGTCGATGACGAGCTCGGCCCCCTCGGGCAGGCGCCCGAGCAGCCTCCGGACGTAGCTCACCTGCAGCGGATAGGCCATCTGCAGCGGCAACCGCTCGGCGTGGCGCACCCGGTGCTCAAAGCGCTCGAGGGCCTGGTGCATGTCGCCGCCTATGCTCGTGTAGTAACAGCGCTTGGTCGCCTCGGTCTCGACCACCACGACCGCGGTCGGGTCGTTCGCCTGACCTAGGTCTACCCCGACGGTGTAGCTCTTGGGGTAGATGTAGCCGAGGGGGTACTCACGCCGCGGCATGGTAGCCCTCGAACAGGGGGCGGATCGCCGGGTCGAACGCCGCCTCTACCAACGCCGTCGCAAATAACGTCTCGGCGCTGTCGACGAACCGGCAAAGATATTCCTGGTCGAACAGCAATGGCCCCAATTCGCGCGCTTGCTCCTCGAGAAACTCCGCCGGGATGCGCGGGCACTCCTCCGCCGTGACCTGGATCTTCAGCCATCCCGGATCCTGCGCCGTCCAGGTCTGGAAAAAATGGCCGCGGCGACCAAAAGGCGTCGACATCGTGACGAATCGCGCGCCCTTCGCCACCGCCATCATGGGCCGAAGCGAGCTGATCAACGCGTCGTCGATCCGCGCCGCCTCGTCCAACAC
>JBKPDM010000305.1:0-6350 GCA_046727895.1 Pseudomonadota bacterium
CAGCGTGTTCCCGGCAATGACCGTCGAGGAGAATCTCGCGCTCGGGGGCTGGATCTTCAAAGGCGAGCGGGCGGCGCTCGAGCGCGCCTTCGAGGAGGTCTACGGCCGCTTTCCCGAGCTCAGGGAGCGGCGCCGGCAGGCGGCGGGCGCGCTCTCGGGCGGCCAGCAGCGCATGCTCGAGATCGCCCGTCTGACCATGACCCGGCCCAGGACGCTCTTGCTCGATGAGCCCTCGGTCGGCCTGATGCCCAAGCTCGTCGACCTCGTCTACGACGAGATCGCCAAGCTCAAGGCCGAGAAGTTCACGATCCTGGTGGTCGACCAGAACGTCAAGAAGTCGATCGAGATCGCCGACTACGTCTACGTGCTCAATCTCGGCGAGAACAGCCACCACGGCCCGCAGCAGGACTTCGAGGAGCGCCTCGAGGACATCATCCGGGAATGGCTATGACGTTCGATCTGCAGGTCCTGGGCGACCCGGCGATCCTCTCTGAGCTGGTCTTCCAGGGGCTGGTTCGGGGGGCGATGTACGCCCTGATGGGGATCGGGCTGTCGCTGATCTTCGGTATCCTCGGCATCGTCAACTTCGCCCATGGCGAGCTGTTCATGCTCGGCACCTACGTCATGTACTTCGTCGCCGCGGCGCTCGGCCTGCCGTTCATCGCAGGCGTCGCCGCGGCCGGCCTGGCGCTGTTCGTGGTCGGGGTCGCGATCGAGCGCGGCCTGGTCGAGCCGCTGCGCCGGCGCGCCGGGCGCGACTGGCTGCTCGATTCCTTCGTGCTCACGATCGGGCTCATGGTGATCCTGCAGAACCTCGCGCTGATCGGGTTCGGCAGCGAGCGGCGCGGCGTGACCACGCTGATCGCGGGCAGCATCACCTGGGGCCAGGTGACGATCACCTACGAGCGCCTGGTGATCCTGGCGCTCGCCGTGGTGGTGGTCGGCCTGCTCGCCGCCTACGTCAAGTTCACCCGCACCGGCAAGGCGATCCGGGCCACCGCCCAGCACCCCGAGGCGGCGCAGACCCTCGGCATCGACATCAACCGGATCTACACGATCGCGTTCGGCATCGGCGCGGCGCTGGCCGGCATGGCGGGGGCCCTTCTGATCTCGATCTTCCCGGCCTTTCCGACCGTCGGCGCGCAGCCGGTGCTCAAGAGCTTCGCCGTGGTCATCCTGGGCGGGCTCGGCAACATCCCCGGCGCGATCGCCGCCGGCTTCCTCCTGGGCATCGTCGAGGCCTACGCGATCTTCTTCATGTCGGCAGGCTGGCAGAGCGTGATCACGCCGATCATCATCATCCTGGTGCTGATTCTGCGGCCGCAGGGCCTGTTCAGCGCGCAGGGCGAGCGGCCGTGACCAGCACGCTTGCCGCCGGCGCCGGTGCGCCCTCGACCGCGGCCCGCGCGATCAAGGCGGCGGCGCTGGTCGGCCTTCTGATCCTGATCCCGCCGCTCGCCGATCATCCCTACATCACGACGATCTTCATCTCGGCGCTGATGTTCGGCCTGCTGGGCGCGACCTACGATCTGATGCTCGGCTACGCCGGGCTCGCCAACTTCGGCTACGCGGGCTTCATCGCCGCCGGCGCCTACGGCTCGGCGCTCGCCTCGTTCCACTATGGCATCAGCCCCTGGATCGGGCTCCTGATCGGTGGCCTCTGCGGCGGCCTGATGGGCCTTCTGACCGGCGTGATCACGCTCCGGCTGCGCGGCCTCTACCTCGGCCTCACCACCTGGTTCATTGCCGAGGCGCTGCGCTTCACGATCTCCAACACCCCGGGCTACACCCGGGGCGTGCTCGGCCTCGCGGTCGATCCTTTTCCGAACATTCTCGGCATCGACTTCTCGCGCGGCCGGCTGCTCCACTACTACTATCTGCTGCTGGTCCTGGGCGCGGTCATCATGGGGCTGATGCAGCTCCTGGTCAGCTCCAGGATCGGCCTTGCCTTCAAGGCGATTCGCGAGGACCAGCTGG
The DNA here is from genome assembly GCA_046727895.1 of Pseudomonadota bacterium. Taxonomy (GTDB): domain Bacteria; phylum Pseudomonadota; class Alphaproteobacteria; order Geminicoccales; family Geminicoccaceae; genus DATAOG01. Next base: position 1,978 of record JBKPDM010000305.1, read on the forward strand.
CGACCGAGAGCCTCGGCCTCAACGCCACCAAGTACAAGCTGATCAACTTCACGGTCGCCTGCTTCTTCACCGGCGTGATCGGCTCCTTCTACGCCCACTATCTGGGCATTCTCTCGCCGACGCCCGAGGAGTTCGGCGTGCCGCGCACGGTTGAGGTCCTGACGATCGCCTACGTCGGCGGCCGCGGCACGCTCTGGGGTGCCTTGTTCGCGGCGTTCCTCCTGATCGGGTTTCAGGAATATTTTCGCGAGCTCGAGGCCTGGCGCCTGGTGATGTTCGGCGTGCTCCTGATCCTGGTCATGCTGTTCGCGCCCAAGGGCTTGGCCGGGCTCAGGAAATACCTCTGGTGAGCGGGTTTGCCCTGCCGCTCACTTTCGGTCAGGGGCGCGCAGGTCGTGCCGGCGGGTCGGGTCTTTCGGTGCCGAAGACGGTGACCGTGTTGGTGAACAGCGTGCTGTTCGGAACCATGATCCGGTCGGAGCCCGTCGCCAGCACGGTGTAGCGGAAGTTCACGTCGACGATCGTGCCGCTCACCTCGGTCACCGATATGCGGTCGCCATAGGCGAACGGCCGGTAGAGCATGATCAGGGCGCCCGAGAGCAGGTTCGAGACCGCATCCCGGAGGGCAAATCCAAGAGCAAATCCGGTCAGGCCCAGGCTCGCCACCAGCGCCGATACGTCGACGCCCATCGTGCCCAGAGCCATGACGACGCCGACCGTGAGGATCAGATAGCCGACCGCCTGACTGGCCATGTGATAGAGCGGGTGTCTGTGCGGCTCGACCCGGCTGGCAAGGCGCCTGAGGAGCAGACGGGCGAGGCCCGCTCCGATCACCCCCGCCAAAAGGACGAACAGCCCGACGATGATCGCTGGGAGCAGTTGCTCGATCTGCTGCAGCAGGCGCGTCGCCGCGGTTTCGAGATTCGTCATCTGGCCCGCAACGCCTCAGGATCTCCCGTTCCGGCCCGCGCCACCGGTTGCGGCTGGATCGTCCGAGGGTTGAACCGGTTTGGTGCGTTTGACAAGGCCGCTTGCCGGCGACGTTCGAGGCCAGGGCGAGATTTCGACGGAGAGGCCGACGCTCTTGCCTTTGCCCGAACCTTCGTGGGAAGCACGAGAACAACGCGTGATGGGAGGCGTCCGTTGGGGAGCGCAGGTCTGGAGCGGCGGGGCTACACAATCGCGGCGCTGCGGCGCATGGCGCGCCGGCGCCTGCCGCGCATGGTGTTCGATTTCTGCGACGGTGCGGCCGAGGACGAGCTGACGCTGCGCCAGAACGAGGCCGGCTTTGCCGAGCTCGCGTTCCTGCCGCGGCCGCTCCTTGGCACCACGACCCGCGATCAGTCGGTCGAGCTGTTCGGCCAGAAGCTGGCACTGCCGGTCATCATCGGGCCGACCGGTCTCTCGGGCATGCTCTGGCCGCGGGGCGAGGTCGAGGCCGCGCGCGCCGCCGCCCGGGCGGGCACGGTCTACATCATGAGCCACGGCTCGACGGTCCCGATCGAGGATCTGGCGAAGGAGGTCCCGGGGCCGCTCTGGTTCCAGAACTTCATGTACCGCGATCGCGGCCTCACCCGCTCGTTCGCCGAACGGGCAGAGGCCGCCGGCTACCAGGCGCTGCTCCTGACCATCGACAACCAGGTCCTGGGGCAGCGTGAGCGGGATCTGAGGAGCGGCTTCGTCGTCCCGCCGCGGGTCGACTGGCGAAGCGTCCTCGACGTCGCGCGCGCCCTCCCCTGGGCCCTTCGCATGGTCAGAGCGCCGCTCACCTTCGCCAACTATGTGACCGCGGAGAAGCGCGACATCGTCTCGCTCGCCGCCTATGTCGCGGGCCTGCTCGACCCGACCCTGAACTGGCGGGACGTCGACTGGCTGCGCGGCATCTGGCGGGGGCCGCTGCTCCTCAAGGGCGTGCTCCACCCGGAGGACGCGAAAGCCGCCCTCGACCACGGCGTCGATGGCGTGATCGTATCCAACCACGGCGGCCGCCAGCTTGACGGCGCCGTGGCGTCGATCCGGGCGCTGCCGGCGGTCGCCGACGCGCTGGCGGGGCGCATCCCGGTGCTGATCGACGGCGGCCTCCGGCGCGGCAGCGACGTGGTCAAGGCGTTGGCGCTTGGCGCCACGGCCTGCCTGATCGGGCGCCCCCATCTCTGGGGCCTGGCGGTCGCCGGTGAGGCGGGCGTCGCCTGGGTGCTCGAGATCTTCCGCCGCGACATCGACCGCGTGCTCGCGCTCGGCGGTTGGGACGGCATCGCGCAGGTCAACCACGAAACGGTCTGGCGCTGCCCGAGCCCGCGCCACCATCACCTGGACGTGCTCTGACCCGAGGCGCGCGCCCGATCAGCGCAGATCCTCGCCGACCTCCTGCCAAGTGCAGCGCTCCCTGACCACCTCGGCGGTCTCGGGCCGGCCGATGCCGCGGGTCATCAGACCGATCACCCGGTCGTCGTTCTCGTAGTCGACGTGAGCGGCGAGCGGATTGGCGAACTCGCCGAGGCCGATCACGTCGGTGACCGGAGCAACGTTGATGGTGACGTTGACCTGCGTGGGACAGAGACGCGAGTCGACATAGTCGCGCACGAACCGGTCGGGAATCGGGTAGCTCAAGAGGTCGTTCGGGTCGCTGAACGCGATCAGCTCGGTATACTTGAACATGCGGTCCTGGTAGTGGCCGCCGCCCGCGACACAGTAGGCCGGCACGGCGTCCCGAACGCCCGCCGGCTCGAGGCCGCTCTGCAGCAGGGGCAGCTGGTTGGCGAGCATGAAGATCTTGACGTCGCGCTCTCGAAACGCCAGCGCCAGAGGTCCGATCTGCGGATGCCGCACCGCCTCTTCCTTCATCAACCGCGCGAGACGCTCCAGGGCGTCGGTGGTGATCCGGCTGCCGAGACTGTGGGTGATGAACACGAAGTCATCGTTGGCGAGCCGCGAGGCAAAAGCCGGGTCGTCCGGACTGCACACCTGTTGCTTGTCCGGCAGGCCCCGCCAGTCCGTGCTGAGTGCCCAGCACAGCGCCTGGCCCACGGCCGCCTGGATGCGTTCGCGGCCGGTGCCGGTATAGACCAGCGGATCCGCCGCGACGTCGTTGACGAACTGCTTGAAGGCGTTGTTGAGGCTTGCTCGTTTTTGGGCGTAGACCGCGGTCTCGTCGAACGCGTACGCGTCCTTGGCCGGCTGGCTGATCGGTGACCAGGTCAGCTCGTAGAACAGCATCTCCCGATCGCGGGCCTCGTTGGTGTGCCGCGTCACGCTCAGCTCGCCGAGGTTCTCGCCGGGAAAGGGCACCGCCTCGATCGGAAACTCCTTCGGTTCAGGCGCGATCACGCCGAGGCCGAGCGCCTGAGCCAGGTTTGCCTGCAGCCGGGCGCTGTAGCCCGGCACGTGGGTGCCGACGCCGTGCACCATGATCACCTTCAGGATCGGACGCTCGGGGCCTGCCTTGCCGAGCGGCGGCCAGCCCGCCTGGTGCTCGAGCAGCGGCTGGATGCCGGAGAACGCCGGGCCGCTCACCTCGCACAGGCGGGTGTCCTTGGCGGGCTCTTCCGATTTCCCCAACAGCGCCCGCGTGACCCCTTCGCTGAAGCTGGCACACCCGGCCAGCAGCCATGTTGCAGCAAGCAGGACGACAGACCCCTTAATTGTCATCGTGCGACGTCTCCTTGGCCTTGGGCTTGTCGCCGGCGCCAAGCGCAGGTACCCCGTGGGCTGGCAGCAAAGCCCGTTGTCTTGCTTCGATCAAGCGGCATTCGCGCATGGCTCACGCGACAACTTGGCTCAGAGGATTGGGCGTCGCCGGCCTCGGGCTTGCGGTCGCCGGCGCGACGGCGTGGGGAGCGCTCGCCATCTACTACTCCGATCTGCCGGGCGAGCCGCTTCGGATCGGACTGGCCGCGGGATTGGTCCTTGTCACTCTTGCGGCATTCCTGTTCCTGCGCAACCGCCGCCGGACGCTGCTCGGCTTCGGCGTTGCGTTCGCCATCCTGCTCGCCTGGTGGACCTCGATCGAGCCGTCCAACCAGCGCGACTGGCAGACCGACGTCGCGGTGCTCCCCTATGCCACCCGGGACGGCGATCTCGTAACGCTGCGCAACATCCGCAATTTCGACTACCGGACCGAGCAGGACTTCGTCGCGCGCTATGACGACCGCACCTTCGATCTGCACAAGCTCGATGCGGTCGATCTTATCGCCGTCTACTGGGCGGGCGATGCGATCGCGCACATCATGGTGAGCTTCGGCTTCGGCAGCGACCACGTCGCGTTCTCGATCGAGACCAGGAAGGAAAAGGGCGAGCCGTATTCTTCAATCGCCGGCTTCTTCAAGCGGTACGAGCTGATCTACGTGGCCGGTGACGAGCGCGACCTGATCCGC
>JBKPDM010000306.1:0-14401 GCA_046727895.1 Pseudomonadota bacterium
GATCAGTGCGGTGGTGCCGACGCTCCTGTCCGCGCTCGTCGGGCTGGTGTCAAAGTCCGGCGGGGCGAGCCGTCTCGCGACCATGCTGCAGCAGCAGGACCCGGACCAGGTGGAGCGGGTCACAAGCATGATCGGCAGCAGCGATCAGCAGGAGCTGATCGATCACGGCACCGGTTCGCTGGCATCGCTGCTCGGCAACGATGCGCTGGGCAGTCTGACCGGAGCGCTCGCGCGGTTCGCGGGGACTGGCGAAGATCAGGCGAAGTCGTTGCTCGGCATGGCGGCCCCGCTCGTGATGGGCGTGCTCGGCCGCCAGCAGAGGACCGCCGCGCTCGACGCTGCGGGCCTCGCCAATCTGCTCACGAGCCAGAAAGACTCGATCGCCAGCGCGCTACCGTCCGGACTTGCCAGTCTGCTGAGCGGGACCGGCCTGCTCGAGGGTGTCTCGGACCGGTTGCGCGATACCGGCGCCGCGGCGACCCAAGCGACCCAAGCGGCGGCGGCCCGCGCGCAAAGCGCCGCGCGCGGTGTCCCGTCAGCGGCGGCCCAGCGAGCCTCCGCGGCGGGCGGTTCCTCGATGCGCTGGGCATGGATCGTCGCCGCGATCGTCGTCCTGGCCGGCCTCGCCTATTACTTCGTCGGCGGCAAGCGCGGCCCGGAGATGGCGGAGCAGGCCACCCAGTCTGCGCCGCAGGCGACCCAGCAAGCGACCGAGGCCGCTCCGCAGGCGACCCAGAAGACCACCGAGGCCGCCCCGCAGGCGACCCAACAGGCGACCGAGCCCGCCCCGCAGGCGGCCCAGAAGACCACCGAGGCCGCCCCGCAGGCGACCCAACAGGCGACCGAGCCCGCTCCGCAGGCGGCCCAGAAGACCACCGAGGCCGCCCCGCAGGCGGCTCAGCAGGCCACCGGGGCCGCTGCTCCGCAGGCGGCTCAGCAGGCCACCGGGGCCGCCTCGCAAGCGACCCAGCAGGCAACCGGGGCCACATCGCAGGCGACCCAGTCAATGGCGAGTCTCACGGTCGGCGACGTCGACCTGGGCCAGCGGATCAACACAGTCTTCGACGACACCAAGAAGACGCTGGAGGGGGTGACCGACGCCGCATCGGCGGAAGCCGCGAAGCCCAAGCTACAGGAGATCGCGGGTAACCTCGATCAGATCACCGAGCTTGCCGGACAGTTGCCGGCCGACGGCAAGCAGGCGCTCACCGGCATGGTCAACAACGGGATGCCCGCCATTCGCGAGCTGATCGACAAGGTGATGGCAATGCCCGGCGTCGGGGAGGTCTTGAAAACCACGCTTGAGCCGATCAAGACCAAGCTCGAGGGGCTGGCCACGGCCTGAGCCGGCTGAGCAGGCCGCGCGCCACCCGCCTAACGCCGACGGCAGCTCGGCGCGCGGTCGGGAATCACGCCTCACGACGGCCGATAGACGAGGATCTCTGCCTGCTGCGTGCCCCGGTGCGGGACCGCAACATAGAAACGATCCAGCTCGGGAACGAACAATGAGGTCCTCGCGCCGGCGGCCGTAGCGATCCTGGCGATGCGCTCCATGGCGGCGTCGCGCAGTGCCAGCACATCGAGAAAGCCCTCGCCGCAGGAGACGTAGAGTTGCCGTCGCGGGGCATCGTAGAAAATGTCGTCGGCGTCGGCGCAGATCCCGGTTCGCCCGAGATCCTCGCCGCTCTCGGTGTCGAACACGATCAGCGTGGGCGGCTGCCAGGTCGCCACGACCAGCCGATGGTCGCGCTCGTCGAGCGCCATTGGAAAATTCGCCCGAGCTCCGGTCACCCGCCAAGTCGCCAGGGTTGAGCGTCGCACCCGGTCGACCACGGCGATCTGCCCCGCGGCCGGCACATTGACGAAGATGCGCGGCCCCCCGGTTGCGAGCTGAAACGACTCCGGATGGCCGGTGAGCGCGATGTCCCCGAGATGCTTAGCGTCGGCGGCTGCGATCGCCCCAAGCGCGCCGTCGCCGAAGCCGACGTAGACCTGCCGGGCGGCGGGATCGTAGCGGGCGTTGTCGGCATCGGAACCGAGATCGACGGTCCGGACTTGGGCGAGGGCGCCGCCGTCGAACACCGTGACGGATCCGGTGCCGCCGCTGGACACGAACAGCCGATCGAACTCGGGCGCAAAGACGACCCCCTGCGGTTCGACGAGGCCGGTGATGCGGCCGGTCATCTTGCCAGCCTGCAGGTCAACCACCGCGACCGTGTTGTTGCCGAGCTCGGCGACGAACAGCCGATGACGTCCAGGATCGAGCGCCAGATGGTCGATGCGTCCGCGGCCATCGGGTAAAGGAATGCGGCCGATCAGTTGCAGCGGTGCGTTATCGGCCTGAGCCGCGAAAGCCAGGATCATGACGATCAGAAAGCCGAATGATCGCATGTGCGCCTCAACTGCCTTTGGTCCAGGCCATCGGACCTCCGCTCGGACCAAATAACTCATTATCGTCGTGTTGCTAGGATGCCGCGCATGATCGTCACGCTACTCGGCACCGGTTGCCCGCAGGTCCACGCTCACCGGTTCGGACCGGCGAGCCTGGTCCGCTCGGGCGGGCGGAGCTTTCTCGTCGACTGCGGCTCGGGCGTCACCCAGCGGCTGGTCGCGGCCACGAGCTCCGGCGCCGCCCTCGACGCGGTCCTCCTGACCCATCTGCACTCCGACCACGTGGTCGACCTCTACCAGCTGATCGTCTCGGCTTGGCATCAGGGGCGCGACCGGCCGCAGCGGATCTTTGGTCCGCCCGGCACGCGCCGCTTCGCCGAAGAGACCATGGCGCTCTGGCAGCGCGAGCGCGAGCAGCGCATCGCCTGGGAGTGCCGGCCCTCGAGGGCAGCCCTCGAGCTCGAGATCGTCGAGTTCGAGGAGGGCAGGATCTGGGACGCCGACGGGCTCAGGATCAGCGCCTTCGAGGTCGATCACCGCCCGGTCACGCCGGCCTTCGGCTTTCTGTTCGAGAGCGCCGAGGGCCGGGTCGCGTTCTCGGGCGACACCACGGTCTGCGACAATCTGGTGCGCTGGGCCGAGCACGTCGATCTCCTGGTCCATGAATGCTTCATCCACCAGGAGATGCTGGCACGACGAGGCGGGCGCGCCGACCAGGGCCTCGCCAACGTCGCCGCCTATCACACCCTCTCGAGCGAGGTCGGCAAGGTCGCAAGCCGGGCCGGCGCGAGGCTGCTGCTCCTCAACCACTTCGTCCCGGTCGAGTTCGACCGGCAGGCACTGTTGCGCGAGGTCGCGGCCGACTTCGCCGGCCCGGTCGTGATCGGCGAGGACCTGGCCACGATCGATGTCCCACGCCGCGCGGTCAGCTACGGCCGGCTGACGCTCGGACTTGGGTCAGGCTGAGGTCGCCCGCGTCGCCTCGGCATGGGGTGCCCGGCTGCCGAGCGCGGCGATCAGGGCGCAGAGCAGCACGACGAGGCCGAGCGCCCCAGGCAGGCCGATCAGCTCGGCGAGGCCGCCGATCGCGGTCGGACCTATGAGGAAGCCGAGATAGCCGAGCGTGCACACGGCGGCGATCGCGGCGCTCGGCGGCAGGTCCGGCGTTCGTGCCGCCGACGACAGCACGACCGGAAAGACGCAGGACAGGCCGGCCCCGACCAGGCCAAAACCGATCACCGCGAGATACTGCTGGCCGATCGCGAGCGTGAGACCGAGGCCGGTCGCGGCGAGCGCGCCGCCCGCCCGGACCACGCGATCGCCGCCCAGGCGCGCGACCAGCCGGTCGCCGCTGAAGCGGCCGACAGCCATCATCAGGGAGAAAGCGGCGAAGGCCACGGCTGCCGTGGTCGTGCCGGCGCCGAGGCTGGCGCTGAGATAGACCGAGCTCCAGTCGGCCATGGCGCCCTCGGACAAGAGGCCGGCAAGCGCCACGATGCCGGGCAGCAGGATGCCGGCAGATGGCCACGCGAAACCGGGCCCGGCCGCGCCCGCTTCCGCCGATGCCGGCAGCATCGGACGGCAGGCGGCGAGGCCGACCAGCGCGACCAGGGTGCCGATCCCGATGAAATGCGGCAGGAGCGCGATCTCTGCCCCTGCGATCAGGCCGGTCGCCCCCGCCCCCGCCATCGCGCCGAGGCTGAACATGCCGTGCAGCGACGACATGATCGGCCGCCAGTAGCGCTTCTCCACAGCCACGCCCTGGGAGTTCATAGCGACATCGAGCGCGCCGACCGCAGCGCCCAGGAACAACAACGCGAGGGCGAGCGCGGGCCAGCCAGGGACCAGCGCGAGCGGCGGCAGACTGAGCCCGGACAGCACGACTGTAAGCGCTGTCGCCCGCCGGCTGCCGAAGCGGTGCGCGGCAGCACCTGCGAGCGGCATGGCGATCAGCGCGCCGACCGCGGCCATGAACAGGGCGAGGCCGAGCTGCCCGTCGCTAAGGTCGAGGCGGGTCTTGATCTCGGCGATCCGGGGCACCCAGCTGCCGTAGCCGACACCGTTCAGGAAGAAGACCGCGGCAACCCCGACCCGCGCTCGAAATAAGCGCGCGATTCCCTCCGAAGCGGGCAAGGCGCCGGTCGCCCTGTGTCGAGATGCTCAGCGCAGCGGCTCGAGAATCGAGACGTAGTTGGCGACCGCGGCGCCGCCCATGTTGAAGATGCCGCCGAGCCTGGCGCCCGGGATCTGCATGGCGCCGGCCCGACCGGTGAGCTGCATCGCCGTGAGCACGTGCATCGAGACGCCGGTCGCGCCGATCGGGTGCCCCTTGGCCTTGAGGCCGCCCGACGGGTTGACCGGCAGCCTGCCGTCCTTCTGGGTCCAGCCCTCGAGCGCGGCAAGCGCGCCCTGCCCGCGCCCGGTCAGGCCCATCGCCTCGTACTCGATCAGCTCGGCGATGGTAAAGCAGTCGTGAGTCTCGACAAAATCCAGATCTTGCAATTCGATGCGAGCGTTTTCTAAGGCTTTTTGCCAGGCCTGCGAGCAGCCCTCGAAGAGCGTGATGTCGCGCCGGCTCATCGGCAGGAAGTCGTTGACCTGGACCGCGGCGCGGAAGATCACCGCCTTGTTCATCGAAAGCGCGGTCTCGACGTCGGTCAGGACGAGCGCGGCAGCGCCGTCCGAGACCAGCGAGCAGTCGGTCCGCTTCAAGGGGCCGGCGACCAGAGGATTCTTTTCGGAGACCTGGCGGCAGAACTCGAAGCCCAGATCCTTGCGCATCTGGGCGAACGGGTTGGCGCAGCCGTTCTTGTGGTTCTTGGCCGCGATCGTGGCGAGCGCATCCGACTGATCGCCGTACCTCTGGAAATAGCGCTGGGCGATCTGGCCGAACACGCCGGCGAAGCCGCCTTCGATCTCGCCCTCCTCCTTGAGATAGGCGGCAGAAAGCAGCGCCCTGGCGATCTCGGGGCCGGGCAGGTCGGTCATCTTCTCGACCCCGACCACGAGCACGAAGCGGGCGTGGCGCGCGGCGATCGACTTCTGGCCCTGGTGGATCGCGGCCGAGCCGGTGGCGCAGGCGTTCTCGACCCGGGTCGCCGGCTTGAAGCGCCAGGCATCCTCCGCCTGGAGGACGAGGGAGCTCGTGAAACCCTGCTGGCTGAAGCCGCCGCCGAAGTGGCCGAGCACGATCTCGTCGACGTCGTCCGGAGCGATGCCGGCATCGGCGATGGCGCCCTCGGCGACCCGCAGGATCAGCGACTCGACGTCCTCGCCCTCGTGCCTGCCGAAGGGCGTGTGGCTCCAGCCGACGATGCATGCAGTCATGACGGGTCCCTCGAGCGTTCCGAACGTCGTGTCAAAGGTCAGCCTCGGCCAGCCTGTGCCGGTGACAACTGAGTGGTATATGGGGACTTGGCTCGCCTTTCGCCGTCGGGGCGGCCAGCCGCATCTGAACTCATTGCAGCCGGCGTCGCCAGCGTCGATCGGCTGTTGACCGCAACCGGGGTTCTTAGTATTTAACCCTTGGGTTAATTACAGGTACGACGGCGGCGCGCCAGAAGGGTGGAACCATTGGGCGGGGCGTTGATACGCGCATCTCCGAGATCGAGGACCAGATCGAAAAGCTGGAGCATGAACTCGTCGCCTTGCGACGCAAGGCACATGGCGGTCCGGTTGCCGACTACGAGCTCTCCGGATGGGACGGCCCGGTCAGCCTCTCGGAGCTGTTCGGCGATCGGGACCAGCTGATCCTGATCCACAACATGGGTTTTACCTGCCCCTACTGCACCATGTGGGCGGACGGCTTCAACGGCCTTCTGCCGCACATCGAGGAGCGGGCGGCGTTCACGCTCGCGAGCCCGGACGCGGTCGAGCAACAGAAGAAGGGTGCGGCCAAGCGGCGCTGGCAGTTCCGCATGGTCTCGACCCGGGGCAGCAGCTTCTCGAAGGATCTGGGCTTCGAGGACGAGGGCAGCCCGACGCCGGGCGTGTCGACCTTCGTCCGCGGGCCCGACGGCACGATCCGGCGCTACGCCGCCGCCTCGTTCGGCCCTGGCGACAGGTTCTGCTCGGTCTGGAGCTTCGTCGACCTCCTGCCCGAGGCGGAAGCCGGCTGAGCCGACCGCCTGCATTGGACGATTTCGCGTCCCGGGCGGAGGCCCTCACGCCGGTGCCCCTTGACGGTGCGCGAACCGATCCCCCCGTCGATCAGTCGAACAGGCGGTGGCGCAGGCGCCGGTAGGCGAGCACGAACGCGGCGGCCGCGAGGGCCACGATGTAGCCGAGGTGGCCCAGCGCGACGAGGGGCGAGAGCGCCTGGCCGGCAGTCAGCGGCCGGACGACCTCGATCACATGGGTCATCGGCAGGACCCAGGCGATCGGCTGAACGTAGCCCGGAAAACGATCGACGCCGAAGAATACGCCCGAGAACACGAACATCGGCGTCACCCAGAAGGTGAAGAAATAGCTGAAGAACTCCCAGGTCCTGGCGTGGGCGGTGGCCGCGAGCCCGCAGGCGGCGAAGGTGAAGCTGGCGATGAAGATCAGCGGCAGGCTGAGCAGCGCGCCCGCGAACGAGCCGATGCCGCCCCAGATGGCCCCGACCACGAGCACGCAGACGGCCGAGAACAGCGCCTTGGCCGCGGCCCAGAACGCCTCGCCGAGCAGCAGCTCCATCAGGCTGACCGGCGTGGCCAGCACGGCATCCCAGGTCTTCAGCATATCGAAGCGGGCGTAGGAGCCGATCGTGGTCTCGAAGCTGGCGGCGAACATCGCCGAATAGGCCATCATGCCCGGCACCACGAAGGCGAGATAGCGCAGCCCGCCCATGTCGCCGATCACGGCGCCGAGCCCGAAGCCAAAGGCGAACAGAAACAGCAGCGGATTGGCGACGTTGGTGGTCAGCGACGCCCAGATCAGCTTGCGCCAGACCAGATACTGGCGGCGGCAGACCGCCAGTGAGTGGGTCGCGATCGCAACGGCTTCCGACATCAGTTCTCTCGCAGCTGGCGGCCGGTCAGCCGCAGGAACACGTCTTCGAGGTTGGCCTGGCGGTGCCAGTAGATCACGTCCTCGGGCAGCTCCTCCGTGAAGCTCTTCGGCGACTCGACGTAGTAGAGGATGGCATCGCCGATGTCCTCCTGCTCGAAGCGCCCATCGCGAAAGCCCGCCGGCAGGGGCTTCTGCACCTCGAAGACGTGGCCCTTGACGTGCCGGTCGATCAGCGCCCGGGGCGCGCCGCGATCGAGGATGCGACCGTGGTCGATCACGATGATCTCGTCGCAGAGACGCTCGGCCTCGTCCATGTAGTGGGTAGTGAGCAGCAGGGTCTTGCCCTGCTTCCTCAGATCGAGCAGCCGCTTCCAGATCATCACCCGCGCCTGCGGGTCGAGGCCGGTGGTCGGCTCGTCAAGGATCAGCAGCTCGGGATTGCTGATCAGGGCGCGGGCGATCACCAGGCGGCGCTTCATGCCGCCGGACAGCTGGTTGACGCCGCTCTCCATCCGGTCACCGAGCTGCAGGAAGGCGAGGAGCGCCGGGATGCGCCCGGCGATCGTCGCCGCCGGCAGGCTGAAGTAGCGGCCGTAGACCTCGAGGTTCTGGCGCACCGAAAGGTCCGGGTCGAGGTTGTTGTCCTGGGGCACGAGCCCGATCCTCGCCTTGTGCCGGCGGGTGATCATCTCGACCGGCACGCCGAACACCGTGAGCTCGCCGCCGCTTGGCGTGGTCAGGCCCATGATCATGCGCATGGTGGTGGTCTTGCCGGCACCGTTCGGGCCGAGCAGGCCGACGCACTGCCCGGCCTCGACCTCGAAGTCGATGCCGCGTACGGCCTGCACCTGGCCGTACGACTTCTCGAGGCCTCGGGCCAGGATCACGGGCAGCGCGGTCATGGATCGGTCCGATGGGATGCTGGTGGCCCGGCGAAGCGCGGAACTGCTGGCGCCGTGACTACAGCGAAATCTGGTGCCCGCGCAATGGCCCCCGACACAGGCGTGAAGAGTCGAGTGCCCTCAATCGTCGTCAGCCAGCGCCCGGCGCGCATTGGCAGGAGGAGGCTCGTCGAGGCACTACCTCCGCTCCGATCTCGGAGCAGCCCGACCAGATCGCGCCGCGTCCAGTCGATCTCGGCCGGGTCGGACGAATGCTGTCCGATTGAGCGTTGTCATCATCGGCCTCACCCCGGTATCCGAGCTGGGCTCGGCAGCGATGCCGGTGTGCCGGGCATTAACCAAAGCTTAACCCTTCCGGCCGCAAGTCGTACGTCCGGTGGTCCATGCGACCGTGGGAATCCGCCCGGCCGGTTTGGTTGGGGTGGACGGACTCCCAGGGTCGCATGGACCATCGGACAAAGACACGGTAGCGAGCAGTCGTTGACGAAAGGTTAACCGGACAGCATTCGCGTCGGAATCATTGGCCGGCGGAACTCCAGGTTGGGCGGCCCTCGATCGGGTAGGCGGGGTCGTTGTAACCGGGGGTCGAGGGATGCCCCGGGCTGACCAAACCGTCGATCAGCGCCTCGTCGTCGCCGTCGAATTTGTATTCGAGCGCCGGCAGGTAGCTCTCGAACTGCTCGAGCGTGCGCGGGCCCGCGATCGGCGCGGTGATCAGGCGGTTGTTGAGCACCCAGGCGAAGGCGAACTGGACCGGCGTGATGCCCTTGGCTTCGGCGTGGCGCTTGATCTCCTGTGCGATCAGGAGCGACTCGCGCCGCCACTCGCTCTGCATCATGCGCATGTCCTGGCGGCCGGCCCGCGTACCCTCCGGCGGCGGCCGGTCGGGATCGTACTTGCCGCTCAGCACGCCACGGGCGAGCGGGCTGTAGGGCACGACGCCCAGGCCGTAGAAGCCGCAGGCCGGCAGATGCTCGACCTCGGGCATGCGGTTCATGGCGTTGTAGTAAGGCTGGCTCACGACCGGCCGGTCGATGCCGGCCCGATCGCAGAGATGGCAGATCTCGGCGAGGCGCCAGCTCCGGTAATTCGAGATCCCGAAGTAGCGCACCTTGCCCGCGCGGACCAGATCGGCCATCGCCATGACCGTCTCCTCGAGCGGCGTGTCGTGATCCTCCTTGTGCAGGTACATGATGTCGACCCGGTCGGTGCCGAGGCGTCCGAGCGAGGCGTCGCAGGCCTGGAACATCCAGCGCCGCGACAGCCCGCCCTGGTTCGGCCCGGGGCCCATCGCGTTGCACATCTTGGTGGCCAGCACCCACTTATCGCGCTGGGCCGCGATCGCCCGGCCGACGATCGCCTCGGAGCGGCCCTCGTTGTAGACGTCGGCAGTGTCGATGAAGTTGATGCCGGCCTCGCTGGCGCGAGCGATGATCCTGCCGGAGGCCGGCTCGTCGGTCTGGTTGCCGAACAGCATGGTGCCGAGGCAGAGCGGCGAGACCTTAAGGCCGCTACGGCCGAGCTTTCGATACTGCATCTTCGCTGTCTCCCCTGAGCCCCTTGCGGTAGTGCCTGACCCGGCGCAGGCCGCCGCGCTGCGGATAGCGGCGCCGGACCACGCCGAGATAGGTAAAGCCGGCCTTTTCGAGCACCCGCGACGAGGCCGGGTTCTCGACGAAGCTGAACGCCTCGAGCCGGGCAAAGCCGACCTGCCGGGCATGCTCGATCATCGCGCGTACGGCCTCGGTCGCATAGCCCTGCCCCCAGTGCAGGCGGCCGAGCGCGTAGCCGAGCTCGGCCAGATCGCCCTCGCCGCCGAAGCCGATGCCGCCCAGCGGCTCATAATCATGGCGCCGGAGCACCAGGAAGGTATGGCTGGCCGGCGCCGCCTGGGCCGCGATCCAATCGCGCAGCGCCGCTTCGCGCGGCGGGTAGGGCATGCGTCCGGTCTGCTTGATGGCCTCCCAATCGCCCGCGAAGAGGCGCGCCAGCACCGCCGCATCGGCGACACCGAGCGGCCGTAGCAGCAGGCGTTCGGTCTCAAGCTGCATGACGCTCTGTCAGACGCGTCCCGGCCGGCGAAATACGGGACGGACGGGCCCGGGCGGGACCGATCTCCCAGTAGTCAGGATTCGACCGGCGCCCGCTCGCCGGGCGCAGGCTCCAGCTTGCCCTTGCGCCGCGGCGCCGGCTCCCCGGTCGCGCCGAGCGCGCCCAGCGCGGCCGGAGTGCGAATGTGCACATCACGCTGCGGGAAGGGTATCTCGATGCCGTGCTCATGGAAACGGTCCCATACGCCGAGCAGCACCTCGCTCCTGACGTTCGACGTGCCGCCCGCCGGATCGCTGATCCAGAACCGCAGCTCCAGATCGACCGAACTGTCGCCGAACCCCTTCACGAGGCAAACCGGCTCCGGCCGCTTCAGCACGCGGGCCGTCGCCGCCGCCGCATCCAGACAAAGGCGGATCGCCTTGCGCACGTCCGAGCCGTAGCTGATACCGATCGGCGCGTGCAAGCGCACCAGATTATTGCTGTACGACCAGTTCTCGACCCGGGTCGTGATCAAATCCTCGTTCGGGATCAGATGCTCGATGCCATCGCGTGTGACCACCGAGACGTAGCGGGCGCCGAGCGAATCGATCCAGCCATAGGTGCCGGCGACCGCGATCACGTCGCCCGGCTTGACCGAGCGGTCGAGGAGCAGGATCACCCCACTGATCAGATTGGCGACGACCTTTTGCAGGCCAAAGCCGATGCCGACGCCGACTGCGCCGCTGAACACCGCGAAGGCGGTGAGATCGATGCCGACGCTGCCCAGCGCGGCGACGACCGCGATCGTCACCAGCACGATCTTGAGCAGCTTGGTGAACAGGACCTGGACCGATGGGGTGAGATTGGGCGCGCTCTTGATCCGGCTCTCCAGGAGACGCGAGGCAAAGGTCGCCACCCAGAGGAGCACGGCGAGCGCCAGCATGCCCTTGATCACGGTCAGCGCGGAGATACGCAGCCCGCCCAGGGTCAGCCCAAGCTGATCGAGGAGAACGATCGTCGGCTGCAGGAGCTTGAGGATGTTGAGCGCCGCGATCGTCCAGACGATGATCGCGACCGCCTTCGACCAGACCGGGTGACGGACCAGGCTCGAGGTGAGGCGGATGACCACCCAGGCGGTGAGCAGGCTGACCGTGGTGCGCACCAGGGCCTGCGGCCAGCCCATGGCGGCGGCGACCGAGACCGAGAGCCACTGAAAGGTCAGCCAGCAGAGCGGCAGGGTCAGCGGCGCAAGGGCGCGGGCGGCCGTCTTCAGCCGCTCCTCGAGCTTACGCCGCCGCGCCTGCCGCTCGATCCAGGAACGCACCCGGGGCGCGACGAAGCGCGCGGCGAGAAAGGCGAGCCCGACGATGAGCAGCTGCACCAGCGTGCTCGCGACGAGCACATCGCCAAACAGCCAGGCGTGCAACCCGCGCACGAGCTCCTGGAGATAGGAGAGATCGAACAGCTGCCCGATCCCGATGTCCGGCCAGATGCCACTCACGGCTCAGATCCACTTCAGACGACGCAGCACGATGATTTCTACCATGGCGAGAACCACCAACAGAACGATTACGATCGGGAACGCCCCGGGTTGCTCGGCGCCCGGCATGCCGGCCACGTTGATCCCGAGCAGACCGGTGATCAGGCTCGGCGGCAGAAGCACGGTCGCGACGACGGTGAGGGCGTACATGGTGCGGTTCATCTGATCCGAGAGCCGCGTGTTGGCAGGCCCTCGCTGACCACCACTGATGAATCTCGGGCCAGCCGATCTCCCGTCCGCCGCCCCGGCAATCGAGAAGGTAGGCGCAGATCAGCCCGTCGTCCGCTGCCATCTTCGGTCTACTCCACCTGAAAACATAGCGGGGCGTCACGCCTGCCCGAGGGCCTCGCGGTGGGCCCGCCAGCTCTGCGCCTCGATGAACACCCGTCTGATCTCCGGGTAGCGCCCCTTGATCGCGCGCTCCATCTGGGCAATCGCCTCCTCGACCTGGTCGGCCGAAAGCTCGCTTGCGAAGTCGACGCTCAGATTGAGCAGCACGTCCTCCGGCCCCAGATGCACGCTGCGGTGCTCGTTCACCCGGAGGATGCCGGGTTGCCTGGCGATGATCGCCTCGATGCCGCGTCTGACCTCCGGCAGCACGGCCTCGCCGATCAGGAGGCTCTTGCACTCGTAGGCCAGCAGCACGGCGGTGGCGGCCAGGATCAGGGCGATGCCGATCGAGGCGACGCCGTCGAGGGCCGGCATGTCCAGCCATTGCCCCAGCGCGATGCCGAGCAGTGCCACGACCAGGCCGAGGAGCGCCGCGGTGTCCTCGAACAGCACGGTGAACACCGCCGGATCCTTGCTCCGCCGCATCGCCTCGAAGTAGCCGAGAGCGCCCTTCACCCGCCGGAAGGTCCTGAAGGCCACCCACCAGGAGCCGCCTTCAAACAAGATCGCGAGACCTAGCACTATGTAGTTAACATAGGCGTTCTGCACCGGGGTCGGGTCGTGCAGCTTGTGCAGGCCTTCGTAGAACGAGATCCCGGCGCCGCCGGCGAAGATCAGGAGCGCGACCACGAACGCCCAGAAGTACAGCTCGCGGCCATACCCGAAGGGATGGAGCTGATCGGGCGGCCGGGCCGAGCGGCGCAGCCCATAGAGGAGCAGGCCCTGGTTGCCGGTATCGACCACCGAGTGCACCGCCTCGCTCAGCATTGCCGAACTGCCGGTATGGGCCGCGGCGGCGAACTTGGTGATTGCGATCAGAGTGTTGCCGGCCAGAGCCGCATAGATCACCGTCTTCGAAGTATGCGCCGCCATCGCCCGATCAGCCCGATGCCCCCGGCTTCGGCCGGAGCGCGGCCGGCAGGCGGGCAAGGAAGGTCGCGGCCGCCTCGACATCTCGCCGCAGCGCGGCGTGGCGGCGCTCGGCCTCGGCCTCGCGGCCCCAGCGCTCGATCTCGAAGTCTTCGTCGAGCAGGCCGGCGCCGAGCGCCTCGGCGGCATCGATCCGACCGCACGCCAGGGCAAGCCCGAGGATCAGGGAACCGAGCGCCGTGGTCGCTGCGTGCAGGCCGATCAGCGGCCAGTCGTCCAGGCCTTCGAGCGCCGCCGGGAGGCTCCCGAGCGCCGCTTCGGGTTGAGCGAGCGGCAAAATCGAGGTGGTCACGGCGAGCCTGACGCCATAGGTCTCGCCGGCCCAGTCGAGGAGCGGCTGCCAGGCATGCTGCTGGCGACGGACCAGGTCCAGGGGCTCGGCGGCACGGTAGCAGAGCAGGTCGGTGCCGGCATACCCGAGCAGTTCTTCGATCGCGGCCGCCCGTTGCCCGGGCATCCGATCGACCACCGTGCTCGCCAGGCGGGTGAGCGGCAGGGTCTGCGGTTCGATGGTCTCGCCCTGGCTCTGCCACTCGGCGGCGATCGCCTCGGCGAGCTCGGATGAGGGCGCGATCAGAACGCGCTTGGCGGGCGTGCGCAGCGGCCGGCCGTCGAGCAGGACGCGATGGCCGCGCTCGTCCGACGCCACCCCGACCTGTCCGTAGAAGCGCTTCACGCCCCGCCGTCCGGCACCAGCTCGACCAGATCCTCGAACCGCTCGAGGATGGTGGTGGCCCCCGCCTGCTCCAGGGCCGCGACCGGATGATAGCCCCAGGCGACACCGACCGCGCGCACGCCGGCCGCGACCGCCATCGCCATGTCGTAGCTGGTGTCGCCGACCATCAGGGTCTCGCCCGGCCGTCTGCCGGTCTCGCGCATGGCCTCCTCGAGCATCGCCGGATGCGGCTTGCCGGGGTGGCGATCCGCCGTCTGCAGGCTGACGAACAGGGGCGTGATGCCGTGATGGTCGAGCACGTCGAGAAGGCCGGGTCGCGACTTGCCGGTCGCGACGCCGAGCAGATGGCCCCGCCGGTCGAGCTCGCTCAGGACCGCGCGCGCGCCGGGATAGAGCGGCTCGCGCACGCCCTCGATGTCGCGGAGCGTCCGCCAGGCGGCGCGGTAGCCATCGACCAGCGCCAGGCACTCGGCCGTGCTGGCCCCGGGGCAGAGTTCCGCCATCGCCACATCGAGGGACAGGCCGATCACCCTCTGCACGGCGGTGGCG
>JBKPDM010000307.1:0-5377 GCA_046727895.1 Pseudomonadota bacterium
AACCTGACGCTGGCGATGATCACCGGGAGCAAGCGTGCCGAACCCACGTAGTCGATCGGATGGTGGATCACGCCGGGTGATGACCTTGCCATGGACACGCGGCACGCGCGCCTCGGTACGGACCGCCGGAGCGGACCGGTCGGGGCACGGACGGGCCGAGAGAGAGCAGCCGAGGGAGACACGGACCGATCCTCTGGCAGACATGCCTCCGCTGGGGCACGCCCAGAACCTCGCCCGCTCGGTCCTCGTCTGGGATCTGCCGACGCGGCTGTTTCATTGGCTACTTGTCGCCGCAGTGGCGGTCGGCCTGACCACGGGTTTCCTTGCACAGGACGCATGGCTGGGCGTTCACATGACGGCCGGCTACGTCGTCCTCGGTCTGCTGTCGTTCCGCGTGATCTGGGGGTTCTTCGGCTCGGAGTACAGCCGGCTCGCCAGCTTCGCCTACCCGGCACGCCGGGTGATCGAGCATCTGCGCGGGCTGATGCTGCTCCGGCCACCCCATTATCTCGGCCACAATCCGAGCGGGGCGGTCATGATCTTCGCTCTGTTTGCGGTGCTGGCCGCGCTCGTCGTCACCGGCCTGATCGAACTGGCCGGCGAGGAGAAGCAGGGCCCGCTCGCGGGTGTGGTCGGCTATGCGCTCGGCAACGGCGCCAAGCCCGTGCACTGGATTCTGGCCTCGATCCTGCTGGCCATGATCGCCCTGCATCTCGCCGGCGTTCTGGTCGGGACCTGGCTCCTCAAGGAGCCGCTGATCCGTGCGATGATCACAGGGTCCAAGCCAATGCCGGCCAACGCGCCGCTGCCGCGGCCGCGCCCCGCCCGACCCGTGATGGCGGCATCGTGGCTGGCGCTGACGGCAGGCTCAGCCGCGGCCGGGATCGCGCTTCTGGCGCGGCTGCCGCCGGTCGGAATTCCCGTCCTGCCGGCCAACCAGACGATGCTGACGGAATGCGGCGACTGCCATCACCCGTTCCATCCGAGCCTGCTGCCGCGCGCTTCCTGGGCCCGCCTGATGGCGTCTCTGGACGATCACTTCGGCGAGGATGCCAGCCTGCCCGCCGACAAGCGCGACGAGATCGCCACCTATCTGGAGCGCTACGCCGCCGAAGCCTGGGACACCGAGGCCGCCCGCCGGTTCGCCGTGGTCTCGCCGGCCGATCCGTTGCGGATTACGGCGACGCCCTACTGGCGCCGGAAGCACGCCAGGATCGATCCAGCTGTATTCGCTGCCAAGCCCGTGATGGCGCGGAGCAACTGCATCGCCTGCCACAGCGACGCCGACAGCGGCCGCTTCGACGACCAGGCCATCGCCATCCCCGTCCCCACGGAGACCTCGCCATGAGATGTTGTCCCGTGAAACGGCTGTACCCGGTCGCCGTCCTCGGCGCGGTTCTCCTCGTTGGCGCCGGCGCCGCCAACGCCAACCCGGCGCGCGATGCCATTCTGGCGCAGCTTGCGGCGGAAGCGAAGCAGGCTGATCCCGGCTTCACCGGCTTCTCGGCGCAGCGCGGCGGGGCGTTCTGGGCCGCGGCCCACGCCGGCGGCAAGCCGGATACGCCCGCCTGCATCACCTGTCACACCCACGATCCGAGGGCGGAGGGCCAAACCCGCGCCGGCAAGGCCATCGCGCCCATGGCGGTGTCGAAGACGCCCGACCGCTTCACCGATCCGGCCAAGGTCGAGAAGTGG
Organism: Pseudomonadota bacterium; assembly: GCA_046727895.1. GTDB lineage: Bacteria > Pseudomonadota > Alphaproteobacteria > Geminicoccales > Geminicoccaceae > DATAOG01. Next base: position 1,696 of record JBKPDM010000307.1, read on the forward strand.
TTCCTCCGCAACTGCAAGACCGTCCTGGGGCGCACGTGCACCGCGGTCGAGAAGGGCGACGTCATCACCTATCTGTCCGGACAGTGAGGTTGCATCATGAAACGTCTCGTCTTGTCGATCGGTATCGTGCTGGGTCTCGGCCCGGTAACGGGCCTGGCCATCGCCCAGGATCACGCCGCTGCCACCACCCAGAAGGAATGCGGCGCCTGCCATATGGCGTTCCCGCCGCAGCTGCTGCCGGCACGCTCGTGGGAGAAGATCATGTCCGGCCTTTCCGAACATTTCGGCGAGAATGCGGATCTGCCCGAGCCGACCCGCGCCGAGATCGCCGCCTACCTGGTCGCGCACGCGGCCGATGCCCCCGGCACGGCCAACGGCCGGCTGTTCCTGCGCGGCGTCGATCCCGGCGCGGTGCCGCTGCGGATCACGGAGCTGCCCTTCTGGAAGGCCGTGCACAGCGAGGTTCCCGCCGCGGAGTTCAAGAGCGTGAAGGTCAAATCGGCGGCGAACTGTCTGGCCTGTCATCGGAACTCCGGCGAGGGAGAGTCCGGCGAGGGCGAGTAGCGGCGCTTGCGCTCGGCGCAGCTGCGCTGATGCAGAGCCGCCGGTGGTGCGCGGGCCGATTTGATCCAGCTCATGGCCGCCGGCCGCGCACCGACCCATTTCCCTGATAGATCCCGTGTCTTGCAATGCCGCGAGGTGCGATGAGACGGCTTTGGGTGCTGTGGTCCGCCGTGGCCGGCGGGCTGTCGGTGCTCTCTGCCTGTGCCGGCCAGAGCTTCATTTACAACTCAACGCTCAGCTCGTCGTACCGGCCGACCGACTACGGCTACGGGGCCGGCGGGCGGGATTTGACGACCGTCATCGTGGGCAATCCGTTCGCGATCGATAAGGCGACGCTCGACACGAAACTGCTGGCCATACTGAACAGCCGGCCGACCTTGCTCCAACCGACTCACTTCACGACCACGCCGGGCCCGAGCGCGCGGCCCGCGTACCGCGCCGTCTTCTACTTCAATACCGCGATCGTGACCTACAACCGTCTCTGCGGCGATCCGGCCGCCGTGCCCAAGGCGAATCTCGAATCCAAGATCCGGCTGACGGCGGCGTTCTGCGCCTATGGGGGGTTCCGGAGCTCGGTGACCGGCGAAATCGATGGCGTGACCGACGTCGACGATCCGCGCCTCGAAAAGCTGGTGGGTCAGATGATGATTCTTCTCTTCCCGCCGATCGATCCGAGCGAGGAGAGGGACAACCCGATGTTCCTGATCGTCCGGGCTTCCGGACTGGCTGTGGACGGAGGCTAGGGTTCAGCCGCCGCCGGCAGCGCGCGGGCGGCGCGTGATCACCTTGCCGTGGACATGTGCCCTGCGCGCCTCGGTGGGCCCGCCCGAGCGCACCGGCCGCGGCGCATGGCGGCCGAGACTGAGCAGCCGGTCGTACATGACGACGGCGCCGGCCGCGGCGAGGTTGATGCAGAAGCGGGTCGGGATCTTCACGACGTGATCACAGCGCGCGACCATCGCCGGCGTCAGCGAGCTCCGCTCGGGCCCGAACACATAGGCGGCGTTGCGCGGGTGGCGAAAGCTCGGCAGGTCGATCGCCTCGTCCCGCAGCTCGACCCCGATCAGCTGGCAGCGGCCCGGCAGCACCAGCTCCCCGACGCTCGCGAAGCGGTAGAGCGGCAGCTGGGTCTCGGCGTGCGAGGTGTCCGAAAGCGCGCTTTTGACGGTGTAGTGCGCATCCACGAGGAAGACGAAGCTTGCCCCGAAGGCGTGCGCCGAGCGGATCAGATTGCCGAGGTTCATCGGCTTGCTGATGCCCTCGGCGCCGATGCCGAAATAGCCGCGCATCAGCCTCAGCGGCCGGCGCCCGTTCCTGCGGTGAGCTCGACCGGCTGCCCGTGGGGCGTCTCGAGGTAAGCGCGGCGCCACTCGTCGGTGCGCAGGCAAAGAGCCTCGGCGCTGATGCTCCCGACCGCGGCGACCAGCTTCTCGGGCGCGGCGAGCGCCGCCGCATAATAGGTGTCCTGGTCGTCCGGGGCGCCACGCGCCTCGGCCCGCCTCAGCTCCTTGCCCAAGCTCTCGGACCATTTTGCGGCCGCGAATACACCCCGCTCCGAAAGCGCGAACGCGAGCGCCAGAACCTCCGCTTGCCAGGGTTCAGCGAAGGTAGGCTCGCCGTCGCGGCGCGCGAGCGGGGCGATCGCCGAAGCCTCAGGCGGGCTCAAGGTAGCCCTCCCACAGGTCCAAAAAGACCCGATCCCGACACCCGCTCGCCTCGGGCCAGAGCTCCGAGGCATCGAAACCGACCGTGTACAGCGGCTCCGCCCGGGCGTCGCCGCACGCATTCGAGGCAAGCCACGGCGCCCATGTCCTACCCGATGACCGGCCGCGCCGGCCGCGCGCGTAGGCGGGCAGCCGGGTATGTCCCGCCACGCCGTGCCCTCTCGCCCGGACCGCCTCGCCGACCGCAAAGCTCGGTCGGCCGGCCTCCCGATCGAAGCGGACGACGGCCCGCTTGGCGGCGGCGACCGCCACGGGTGCCATCGGCGGCGCGAGGTCGCGGGCAATGCTGCTCGCCTTACCGCGCGCCACCTCGTCCACGCTCGCCACGCCCGAGTTGACCATCATTGCCGCACAGGTCTGCAGCCACTGGTCGTAATACCGAGCTCCCTGGTCGCTGCGGCGCCGTCCTCGAGCAGCCGCCTCTTGAACGGCGGGTCGGTCCAGGCCCGCCCGACCACCTTCGCCCCGCGCTTCGGCGCGATCTCCTCGGCATAGACCTCGATCCAGGCATCGATCGTCTGCGGGTCGACCATGCCCTTCTCGACCAGCAGGCTCTCCAGCGCCTTGACCCGCAGCGCCGGTTCCGATGGCAGATGGCTGTGAAGCTCGCGGTGGATCCGTTGGATCGTGTTCGACTCGTGACTGGTCATGAGTGCTTCCCGTGACGCATGCTCTCGGGCATCGCGTCTCTTGGCCTTTCGTTCGGTATACAGCACATTCTCGGCTGGATCGACACCGTTGGCCGAGCCGCCCTTTTTGCGCCGGCCCCCTTCACAGGAATGCCGCGCACGGGTTAGGTTCGGGCATCGTCGGGCGAGATCAGCATGCGCGCCGTCGTCTGCAAGGAGCTTATCGGGCCGGCAGGCCTGGTGGTCGAGGAGCGGCCGGTACCGGAGCCCGGGCCGGGCGAAGTGCGCATCCGGGTGCGGGCGGCCGGTCTGAACTTCGCCGACACTCTGATGATCAAGGGGCAGTATCAGGACAAGCCGCCCCTGCCCTTCGTGCCCGGTCTGGAAATCGCCGGTCAGATCGCCCGCTGCGGCGAGGGTGTCGCCGGCTTTACTCCGGGCGAGCGGGTCATGGCGACGCTCGATCATGGCGGCTTCGCCGAAGAGGCCGTGACCCAGGCGAGCAATGTGGTCCGGCTGCCCGATTCGATCGACTACCCGACCGCGGCCGGTTTCGCGATCGCGTACGGCACCGCCTACGGCGCGCTGCTCTGGGCGGGGCGGCTGCAGCGCGGGGAGACGCTGCTCGTGCACGGTGCTGCCGGCGGCGTCGGCCTCGCCACGGTCGAATGCGGCCGCGCGCTCGGGGCCCGCGTGATCGCCACCGCGCGTGGTCGCGATCACCTCGAGGTCGCGCGCGACCACGGCGCGGATGCCCTCATCGAC
>JBKPDM010000308.1:0-13477 GCA_046727895.1 Pseudomonadota bacterium
GACCTCGACCTGGTCAATCTGATCCTCGCCCGTCGCGGGTGAGGATCTCGTGTTGATCTTCATGCTCGACGAATCAACCAAAATATTATATTTGTCGACTGACTTGCGCGCCGCATGACGCGCTCCCGATCGGTCGGCTGACAGACGATCAGCGGTGTTCAGGCTTGCCCATATCTCGGACCTGCATATCGGCCCGCTGCCGCCGGTCACGCTGCGGCAGCTCGCCAGCAAACGCGGCCTCGGCTACCTGGCGTGGCGCTTGCGCAAGCAGCGGTCACACCGGACGGAAGTCCTGGAGGCGCTGCGCCGCGATCTTCAGTCGAAGGCGCCCGATCACGTCGTGATCACAGGCGATCTGGTCAACCTCGCCCTGGAGGCCGAGTTCGTGCAGGCGGGCGCATGGCTGCGACTCACCGATGGCGCAAAATTGCGTCAGGTCGTCGCACGCCGTGGCGCCGAGCTGATCCTGCACGGCCACGAACATGCGCCGCGAATCCGCGAGCTCGAGGGGCCGAACGCGCCGATTCCGGTGCGCGGCGCGCCCTCAGCCTCGAAACTGGACGCGCGGCCTGAACGGCGCGCCCAGTATCAGATTTACCGCATCGAGGCGGCCGCGGATGGCTGGCGCCTGCAAAGCGAGGCCCGCGGCTTTGATCCCGCTTTGGCAAACTTCGCATCGGTCGCCTCGGGCGGCCCCGATCAGCTGACGGTTGGTGCTGGCCGCATGTCCGCAGGCCTCCCGCCGGCGTCCCCGTGATCCGTATCGGGCTCATCAGCAATCTCAACAGCCAGCGCAACCAGCGCGGCCTCGATGATCTACACGCTGTGGTAGGGGGAGTTCCGGACCTGCTGCATGCTGAGGCGGACAACAGCCGCGACCTGCTCGCCATTCTCGGCGATTTTGCCCGCCGCGAAGTTGGTCTTCTGGTCGTCAATGGCGGGGACGGCACCGTCCAGCGAATGTTGACCGCGCTCCTCGAAGCCCGGCCGTTCGAGCGGCCGCCCCCGATCGCGCTTCTGCCGCGGGGTATGGCCAACATGACCGCCGCGGACGTGGGCCTGCGCCGACCGATCGACCGCGGCCGGCGCCGCCTCGTCTGGAGTGCGCAAGCCGGAAATATCGACGATCATATTCAGACCCGACACATCCTTCGGGTCGAGAATCTGCCGGGGATTCCGCCGCAGCGCTGTATGTTCTTTGGCGCAGCGGCCATCTACGATGCCATCGAGCTGTGCCTCGAGAGAGTCTATCCGCTCGGTCTAAAGGGCGACCTGGGGATGAGCCTCACGCTGGCCGGCACCCTCCTCGCGGGGTTGTTGCGGCGCCCGAACAACGGCATCATCAGGAGCCACGAAGTCGGCGTCCAGATCGACAACGGACCGATCCGCCAATCTCGTCTCCTGCTGCTTCTCGCGACTACACTGGATCGCCTGATCCTGCGCTCCCAACCGTTCTGGAACCAGACCGAGGGACGTATCCGCTACACCAGCATCGCCTACCCACCCGCCCGCTTGTTGCGCTCGGCGCCGAAGGTGCTCTACGGTTGGCGACGGGCGACCCTGGATCCCGACTCTTACGCGAGCCGGGCAGCCCATCGTGTCACCTTGACGCTGGGATCGCCCTTCACGCTGGACGGCGAGCTGTTCCATCCCTCGCCCGATCAGCCGCTCGTGCTGACCGCCGCGGACAGCGTGCGGTTCGTGAGGATCTGACTCTTGGATCAACCGCCGGACGCTCTGGTGCGTTTGATCGCCGACGAGGTCGCCTCGGTTCCATCTGCCCCGGCCCTAACCGTCGCCGACGCGGCACGTCTTCGACACGGTCGAGCAGTCCTCGCCGTGCTGTTCTATGGCAGCTGCCTCAGACTGCCGAGCATCGAGGGCAGGATCGTCGATCTGTATCTTCTGACCGAGAGCTATCGGCAGGTGTATCGAAATTGGGGGATGTGGGTGCTCAACGCCTTGCTGCCGCCCAACGTGTACTATATCGAAGCAACTCACGGCGGTCGAATAACCAGGGCGAAATACGCTATCGTCTCACTCGATCAGTTCGAGCGGCTGGTTTCGGAACGCACATTTGATTCCTATTTCTGGGCCCGATTTGCTCAGCCGACGGTTGTGCTCTGGGCCCGCGACGAACGCGTCAAGACCCGAATCACCAACGCGCTCGCTGGTGCAATCACAACGATGGTGCGAGAGACGCTGCCACTTCTCCCGATCGGCGCGGCCCCCGAGCACCTGTGGCCGCGGGCGTTCGCTGAAACCTACCGGACCGAGCTCCGGGCGGAGTCGCCCGAACAGTCGCTCCGTCTCTATCATGCCTTCGCCGACCGATACGATCGGGTGACCGAGGTCGTCCTTCGGCAACAGCCGGCGGCCGCTCGAGATGCCCAAACCCAGCGACGCGCTGCGAGCCGCTGGCAACGGCGGCGCGTGCTTGGCAAGTTTCTGTCCGTGCTTCGCCTGATCAAGGCCGGTCTGACCTTCGAGGACGGTGCCGCTTACCTCGCCTGGAAAATCCGCCGACATTCAGGGGTCGAGATCGAAGTCACACCCTGGCAGCGACGTCACCCGATTCTCGCCTCGAGCGTCCTGGCCTGGCGTCTCTACCGGGCGGGTGGATTTCGCTGAACCTCGCCGTTCAGGCGCGTGCGGTGAGCATCGGGGCAGGCCCCTCGCCCGCGAGCTCGGCAGCGACTTTCTCGAAACGCCGGCAGACCTCGGCGATCTGCTCGCGCGTATGCGCGGCCGACAAGCTGCAGCGCAACAGGCAGGCCGCGTTCGGTGTGCCGGGGGGCAGCGCCAGGTTGACGTAGACGCCACTCTCGAGCAGCCGATTCCACGCCCAGACCGCAGCCCGCTCGTCCGGGAGGCGCACGGCGATGATCGGGCTCACTGGCGCACAGATCTCGAACCCGGCGGCGCTCAACCCGTCATAGGCCGCCCTGGCGTTGGCCCACAGGCGTTGGCGCAGCTCCGGTCGCGCAGCCATCTGACGGAAAGCCGAGAGCACCGAGGACACGTTCGATGGGGAGGAGGACGCCGTATACATATAGGGTCGACTGCAATAGCGGAGAGCATCGAACTTTGGATGATCCGAGGCTCCGAACCCACCCACGGCGCCCAGGCTCTTGCTGAAGGTGCCGACCACGCAATCAACCGCGTCCTCAATGCCTTGTTCTTCGGCGGCGCCTCGCCCGTTGTCGCCAAGCACGCCGAGCGCGTGAGCCTCGTCGACCAGAAGATAGGCCCCATGGCGCCGTTTCACTTCGGCGAACTCCGCCAGCGGCGCTCGGTCACCGAGCATGCTGTAGATGCCCTCGACCACGATAAGCTTGCAGTCGCCCTGTCCCTCCAAGCGACTGAGCCGACGGTCGAGATCGTCTGGATCGTTGTGCCGAAACCGGACCACCGTTGCCCCGCTCAGACGGCAGCCGTCATAAATGCTGGAGTGGGAGTCGGCATCCATCAAGATCACGTCACGCGGTCCCGCGAGGCCCGCCAACATGCCCAGATTGGCCTGATAGCCGGTTGGGAAGATCAACGCCGAGCGACGCCTCAAGAAGCTGGCGATCTCGGCCTCGAGCTCGCGGTGAATCGCGTAGGTCCCGTTGGCGATGCGAGATCCGGTCGTGCCGGTCCCATGCCGACGGATCGACTCGACGGCTGCCTCCATACAGGCGGGATCGAACGTCAGGCCGAGATAGTTGTTAGTCCCGACCAGGATCGTGTCGCGCCCGTTGATCCGCGCCTCCGTGGCCGAGAGAACCTCGCCGACACAGACACCAAAAGGATCGGCGCCTGCCTCAACGACCTTGTCGTGACGACCCGCGATCGAGGCGTATTTGTCGAAGATGTCCATAAATTCAACGACCTTCGATCTGTTGTCGCACAACCTCTACCAGATCCTGAAGGTTTCTCAAGTCCGACAGGACATTGATCGGGATGTCGATGCCGAACTTGTCCTCGATCTCCATGATCAGATCCATGGCTGCGACGGAATCGATATTGAGATCCCCGCTGAGCTCCGTGGCCGGAGTGAGCTCGACATCGGGGGGCGCGTAGCGCTCAAGCAACGCACAGACGTCTCGAAAAAGCGTATCGTCTTCGAGGGTCATCGGCTGCCTATCCGATCTCACGAACACCTGTGGGGCAATAACCGAGGTTGGAGGGATCCGCCCCTGGAGGCCGTCGCCGCCCATGGTTTGATGAGTAGCACCGGAAACGTCAAAGCCACCGGTTCTGCTCGTACCATGCCATCGTGCGCGCGAAGCCGCTCTCGAACGTTGTCGGCGAGTCCCAACCCCCGCTTACCAGCTTTAGCGAGCCGCAACAAACCCAGTCCGAATGGAACAACTCGCGAAGCTTGCCCAGGGAAAGACGCGGCGGGCGACCGAATGCCGCACCGGCGAGTTGACTGATGCCGGCCGGAAGCGCCAGGACCTGCCACGGGATCGCCAGGGTGCGTACGCGACGACCCATTTGCTGGCTGGCGATCTCGGCCAAATCTGCCCAGCGATAGCCGCCCTTGCGACCATCGTCGGGCTCAATGACGCAGCCGCCCCACACGGGCGCGTCCAGAAGTTGCAACACCAACTTGGCCAAATCGTCGACGAAGAGAAGAGAAAATCGAGCATCGGCAACCCCTGGCACGAACAGGAGACCTCGCCGCAGTTGACGGAACACCGGCAGCGTGGCGCGGTCACCCGGTCCATACACGGCTGGCGGTCGCAACACGCAGAGATCGAGGCCGCCGCGATCGGCCCGGCGGCGCACTTCTTCTTCACCCTTGCGCTTACTCGCGGCATATGCCGACAAACCTGGTTCGCGCGCCGCCAGAGAGGACAACAGGAGGAAGCGCGGCCTGCCTGCCGCGGCCGTGGCGGCATCGACCACCCTTGCTGCACCGAGAACGTTGATCCGCTCGAACGCCGTGCGGGTTGGCGCCGTGATGGCCCCAGCGCAGTGAACTACGGCCACCGTATCGGCGACCAACCCTTCCAGTGCGAGCCCGTCCTCGAGCGAACCGAAGACAGTCGTCACACCGGGCCGCTCGAGGGAGCGATCATGTCGGCGCACCAGAACCCGGACCTGCCGGCCGTTCTCGACCAGCCGCGCCACTATGTTCCGACCGATGAACCCGGTGCCGCCGGTAACGGCGACGGGCCCCTTCATCCGCTAAACCGTCATCTTGCCGTCAAGTCGCCCACTTGGCGCACCGCCACTGTCAGCTCGCGACGGCATAGGTCTCCATCTGGCCGCTCTCGATCGGGGCGACGTCCCGAATCGCCCCGCTCAGATAATTGGCCTTGGCGGCGGCGCGGCTCAGCTTCCCCGACGTGGTGAAGGTCAACGATCTCGGCGGAGCGAGGACGGCCTCGCACTCGATGCTTGCCAGCTTCTGTACGGCAGCCTTGATGGCGTGCCGCAGCGCGCGCTGCTCGGCGGCATTGATCAGGCGGCATTCGACGACCACGACCACCCGTTCGCGGTCATCCACGCCATTGACAGCAAACGCCGCCACTTCGCCCGGGCGTACGCCCTCCAGCTTCTCGACCGACCACTCGAGATCCTGGGGCCAGATGTTGCGTCCGTTGAAGATGATCAGATCCTTGCTACGCCCGGTGATCACCAACTCGCCTTCGACCATGTAGCCCATGTCACCCGTATCGAGCCAGCCATCCGAGGTGAGGGCCGCCCGGGTCGCTTGGGGATTGCGGAAGTAGCCGGTCATCAAGCTCGGCCCCTTGATGCACACTCGACCGACTGTCCGTTCCGGCAGTCGATTGTTCACATCGTCTCGGATCTCGATGCTGTACCCTGGCATCGGGCGACCGCATAGCGCGAAGGGCCGGCTGCGCGAGGCGCGCGCCTTCGTCTCCGGTAATACCGCAAGGGCGCGGCGGCCGCGCTCAAACGCTGGGCCGCAATCGACCCAGTCGAGCCGCGCACCCTGACCCAGATCGGCAAAGGTCACCGCCAGAGTTGCCTCGGCCAGCCCATAGCTCGGAACGAAGGCTTTGGAGTCGAACCCCGCCGCCGAGAAGTGATTGGCGAACTCTTGCAGGGCACGCGGCCGAATCATCTCACCACCCACGCCGGCAACCCGCCATTTCGACAGATCGAAGTCCTGCTCGGGGTTTCTTATCGAACGATGAACGCAAAGCTCGTAACCGAATGTTGGACTGAACGAAATCGTTCCACCTTGTTCGGACAGCAACTTCAGCCAGGTCAGCGGCCGTCGTGCGAACGCGGTCGTGGCGAGGTAGTCAACCGAAACCTGGGTCATCACAGGAGTAAGGCAGCAACCGACGAGCCCCATGTCGTGATATAAGGGCAACCACGACACGCAGCGATCGCCCGACCTCAGATGCAGTCCTCGTTCCGCGATGGCGCTCGCATTGCTCGCCAGCGCCCGCTGGGTTACCAACACGCCCCGCGGAAGGCTCGTGCTCCCTGAGGAGTATTGAATGTAGCACGGCTCCTCGGCGCTCAACGGCCTAAGGTCACCTCCCTTGACCGACAGTCCGCAGAATTCCTCGTGTGTCCCGACCATAGTGTCGGGGGTGAGCGCGCAGGCGTTGCGCAAGGTACCGAAGAGTTCCACAGACGCGACTGCGATCTCGGCTTGTGCCGTGCCGATCATGCCCGACAGACGCTCTTCGTACGCCTCGCGACCGCCGAAATTCACACTCAACGGCAAGGGAACCGGCACGAGGCCGGCGTATTGACAGGCGAAAAAGAACACCAGGAACTCAGGCGAGGTTTCGGCAACGATCGCTGCTCTGGCGCCACGGGCCAGTCCAAGCGTCCGCAGACGCAGGGCCAGATCGACTGCCCGCTCACGCAAGTCGCGATAGGTCAGTGTCTGCTCGAGCTGCCCACGGGCCGAAAAGAAGTTGCACCCAGTCTCGCCCTTCGCCGCAAAGTCCAGACCGGCAGCGAGGTTGTCGAAGCCGTGCACGCGGAATGGCAGCTTGGCATTGGTGGTCGGCGTGGGGATCATGAAGCGCTACCTCTGAGCCGCGCGCCAGCTGTTCATTCTCGAGCCACGGCAACCGCTCCGGCGAGCGCAGGTGGCCGCCCGGCGGATAGATGGGAGTACGACAGTCGACAAACCGGCCCCGTCACTCTCCTGACGACCCCGGCCGACACAGAACGCCACCCGTTCCAGATCGGCAGACACCACGTTTCCACCCCGCTTCGCTTGCTCCCGGCTGCCGCCGCCACACCCGAACCCGGTCCGAATGTCGTGTCAGGAGGACCATCCTGCCCGGGCCGAACTTGCGAGACACCATCCGCCACTCCATCAGGCCGCAAGCTAGTCAGCGTCGAACACGAACTCTAATCACTTTGTGTGGCAGATTGTTACACGCCGATACAATTACAAATTGACGAGAAGCACTGTTACCGGCGACCGATCGGCTGTACCGGGTGCATCAATCACGGTCGCAATCGGAGCACGTTGATTCCGGCAGCGATCCAGGCGACCGACCTGCGAAGTGGTCACACGATCTCTACAGATTATTGCGCCGGGCCGGCGGCTGCGCGTTAAGAAAAAATCAAGGACTGCCGTGCTAAGTATGCGTCAGCTTAGCCGTCTGGTTGGAGTTACCGCCAAAAAGCGGCGTCCTGCCACGGCCGAGCTGATGTCCTCCCTGACGTTGTGATGCCTCCCTGTTGCTTTGGCCGCCGGTCCACCGGCGGCCCTTTTCTTGTTCGCTCGGCAATCGCTACGCCTGACAGCGCCGGCGGCACCAGGGCCGGCCCGGGTTGTCGTCCTGCTTCAGACACCTTCAGACACCGGACTCCTATTGACTGGCCCATAGGATCCTCGCCAGCCAAGCCACGTCCTTGATGGAAAAGACCTGGGGAGCGACCCTCGTGACAAAGGGCGCCAATTCGATCCTCTGCGCGGTCCGCCGCAGCAAAAGCCCGGGCAACATCGCCCCAGCGATCGTCTTCAGGACGACCCGATCGTGACGGCGGATGCTCGCTGCCGGCGAAACGATCAGGAGGTCGCCGTCGCGATAGTTGGGCGTCATGCTGTCGCCGCGAATCTCCAAGGCGTAGGCGTGGCTGTCATCGAGATTGGGAAATTCGATCTCGTCCCAGTCCTCGCCGATCGGAAAGCCCGCCTCATCGAACAGGGTCGCTCGATCGGCCTGATCGAGGGCGACGCAGCGCAGACGCTGCGGAGACGGTGCGACGGGTCGGGCGGGGTGATCGCTCATCAACGCGACGAAGCTGTCGAACGGCGTGCTGGTCGCATTCAGAATCTTGGCCAGGCTTTCTGTGCTCGGCCAGCGAGGCTTCTTCTGCTTCGTGATGCGCTTGCTGGGATTGAACGTGGTTGGGTCGAGACCGGCGCGGCGGGCCAAGCCAGACGCCGTCAGCCCGTGCTGCTTGGCGAGCCGGTCGATACCCTGCCATACCTCTCTGTGAGTAAACATAGGAATCAGCTCCGGAATCCAGATGGCTCGACATCAACGTAAGGACTGCACTCCGCGCTGTCAGTAGGAACGTGGTCCTTTCTTTCTTGACAAGAGCACGAGGCTCGTGCTCTCTTATACGAACATCTTCCTCGAAGCCAGGCTGATCCTCATCGATGCCGACTTTCACGCGAGGCCGGGATGGTCACCAGTCTCCGGCGCACCAGGACGAGTCGACCGAACCGTTTGCCACCGCTGCCGATGCCTGGTTTTGGTATATGGCCTGCCATCAAGCCAGCGTCGATGGCGCCCGAGTGGTCGCCGGTCTGACGCGAGTTTGCAGACCATGCGAACCTGGCGACATCCACCGTCTCGTCACGAAGCTCTATCGGGCCCGCCGCCTTCGATCCGATCATCTGAGGGCGCTGGTCCGCTACGGCCGCATGATGCTGCCGCCCGATCCCGGTCGGTCGAACGGATACCGCGATCTCCGGCACTGGCATGAGGCTCTGGCGCAGCTCGACCAAGTGTTCCGGGCGAAAGGTATCATCCGATGAGCGCGGCTCCGATGCGCGCACCAAGGCTGGCCCTGGTCGTCTTCGTCGACCGCGGCTGCGTTTGGCTGCGCGGGCTGAAGCGGGGCTTCCGGCACTGCTTTGTGGCGCTCCGCGACCGCGACACTTGGCTTATTTGCGATTCCCTGAAGGACCGCATCGAACTGTTCGTCCTGCCGGTGGCCGCCGAGGCCGACCTTGCGAGCTTCTACCGCGCTCAGGGCCACCGCGTCCTGATCGGGACGACGCAGCCGAAGTTGCGGCGTGGATCGTTGGTGCTTGCCCCGTTGACCTGCGTCACCGTGGTCAAGCGGCTCCTTGGCGTTCACGCTCCCTCGGTGCTCACCCCGTGGCAGCTGTTCGGTCACCTCAAACTCGATGCGTACCGGTTCATCGAGCCAGGAACCGCTCGCGCTCCCGGGCAGTCGGAGATGATGACGATGCGCGCCACAGCAAATTCAGGGCTTGACAGCGCGCCGTTATAGGAATATACACCCATCATCAACGGCCGAACTGTGCCTGTTTCTGACCCCCGCCGCGGAGCGCGTCGGTCCAACCCTCCAAGTCAGTCCTGGAGAAGCGTTCATGGGTGAGCTTGCGCTCGAGGCCGTCTGGTCGCGCTATCAGCGCGCCAAGAAGCGGCGTCGCTGCTGGGAAGGCCTCTGGCGCGATTGCTACACCTATGCGTTGCCGCAGCGCGGCGCGGGCCTCGGGTCTGAGTTTGCCCCCGGTAAGAACTACGCTGAGCGGTTGTTCGATGGCACCGCTCCCGATGCGGTCGAGCAGCTTGCCGCTTCTCTGCTGGCCGAACTCACGCCGCCATGGTCGCAATGGTTCGGTCTGATTCCGGGCCGTGACGTCGGGTCAATCGAGCGCGGACTCCTCGCCGAGAGTCTGGACGGCGTCACCCTCATCTTGCAGTCACACTTCGACCGCTCGAACTTTGCGGTTGAAATTCATCAAGCGTTTCTCGATCTCGTCGCCATCGGCAACGCCACCCTGCTCTTCGAGGAGGCCCCGGTCGGCGGGCTCAGCGCCTTTCAGCTGACTGCGGTACCGATGGCCGAGATGCTGTTCGAGGCCGGCCCCAACGGCCAGATCAATGGCCACTTTCGTGAGCTGACGCTGTCGCCGGACATATTTCGGGCGCGCTTTCCGGAAGCCGAAGTGCCCGAGGACGTGCTCGCCGCCTGCGGCTCGCATGACGCACGCGGCCTCGCCGTGGTCGAGGCCGTGCTCGCGGCGCCCCGCGGTGGGTATGCCTATCTCGCTCTGCTGGCACAGGACACGACGCGTCCGACCCCTCTCGCCGCGGGCCATTTCGCATCGTCGCCCTTCATCAGCTTCCGTTGGCTCAAGGGTGCTGGCGAAGTCTACGGCCGCTCACCGGTGATGACCGTGCTGCCTGACATCAAGACGGTCAACAAAGTAGTCGAGCTGATCCTCAAGAACGCCTCAATCGCCGTCACGGGAATCTGGCAGGCTGACGATGACGGCGTGCTCAATCCGGCCAATATCCGACTGGTGCCGGGTAGCATCATTCCGAAAGCGGTTGGGTCGGCTGGCCTCACTCCCCTGCAAGCGCCCGGGCGGTTCGACGTCTCGAACCTGGTGCTCGACGACCTGCGTGGTCGAATCCGGCATACTCTGCTGGTCGATCGTATGGCGCCGATCGCGTCGCGCCAGATGACCGCGACCGAGGTGCTCGAGCGGAGCAACGAGATGACGCGGCTGCTCGGCGCCACCTACGGGCGGCTGCAAGCGGAACTGCTCACGCCGCTCCTGACCAGGGCGATCTCGATCCTGCGTCGCCGTGGCGAGGTGCCACACATCACGCTCGATGGGCGGACGGTCGATCTGCAGTACAAATCGCCCCTGGCCCGCATTCAGGCCCGCCAAGACGTACAGAACACGCTGCTCTGGTTGCAAGCCACGGCGCAAATGGGCTCGGAGGCAGTGGGCACGGTCGATGTCCCGGCAACCGCCCGCTGGCTGGGCGACCGGCTCGGTGTTCCGGGCCAGCTGATCCGGGAGCTGGAGCCGCTGCCGGCGCTGCTCGACGCTCTCGGGGCGACGCCCGCAGATGCCCAAGCCGATCGGGCGATGGAGAGTTTGGATGGCCACTGAGCACGATGCTGGCTGGGGTTGGTTCGAAGCCGACTCGTTGCTGCCGGACCATGCCTCGAATGAGCTCTGCCGAGCCTATGCCCGGTGCCTTGCCGGGCCCGATGGCCAGGCGGTGCTTCAGCACTTGCAGCGGTCGGTGCTGGAGCGTCGGCTGCCGCCCAGCGCCACGGACGCGCAGCTTCGACATCTAGAGGGGCAGCGATGCGCCGTTGCTACCATCGTTGCCATGGTCGAGCGAGGCCGCGCTTGATCTGCGGCTCCAACTGAGGGTGAAGGTCAGGATCCAGGGAATGAACGAACAGCAACTGCCGACAAATGAACCTTCGATCGAGAACCAGCCGCAGATCGATCCCGCCGAAGCGGTCGGGGCTGCGGTTTCGCTCCATGCGGACCGGCCAGGGCGCCCCGCCGGAGTGCCGGAGAAGTTCTGGAGCGCCGAGGACGGCGCCGTCCGCACCGACGCTCTGTTGAAGTCGTACCTGGAGCTCGAGCGCAAGCTCGGCACGATGGTTCCGCTCCCGGTCGACGACGGCGACGACGAGGGTCAGAAGCGGCTGCGTCGCGCCCTTGGTGTCCCCGAATCGGCAGACGCCTATCAGATCGTGTCGCACGACGAGCTTCTCGAGCCCGATCCGGAAATCAATGCGCGGCTGCACGACGCGGGATTTACCGAAAGGCAGGCGCAGTTGGTCTACGACTTGGCCGCCGAGCGCCTCCTGCCGCTGATCGATGCAACGGTCGGTGAACTGCAGGCGTCCCGCGACGTCGAACGGCTCGCAGCGCACTTCGGCGGCGAAGCCGCGTGGCAGACCATGGCACGCCAGATCAAGACCTGGGGTAAGGCGAACCTGACCGACGACGTGCTCGGAACTCTAGCGTCGAGCTACGATGGCGTGCTCGCCATTCATCAGATGATGCAGGCACGGGAGCCGGCAGTGCTGCGCGAGGCGAACGGCCCGGTATCGGAACTCGACGAGGTCGGGCTTGCGCAGATGATGCGTGATCCCCGCTACTGGCGTGACCGGGACCCCGCTTTCGTGGCCCAGGTCACCGAGGGCTTCAGGCGTCTCTACCCGACCCAGACATAACACCTGGCCTCCGGTAGCTGTGGGGGTGCCGCTAATCCGACGCGACCCCCGCCTCGACGCAATCAGTTCTCTTCACGTGAATCATCGCTAGGACGGCACCTTCGGTGCCCGATCGAAGGAGACGATCATGGCCAGACTTCGCTGGAAGGGGCCGACCGCGACCAAGCTCGTTCAAGACGACGACGGTTTGCCCTTGCCGATCATGCCTTGGGGCACGGTGCACAATCTTACCCCGACCGAGACGACGGCCGCCCGCAACACGACAGCGATCGGCGCGGAAAGCGGCGTCGTCAGCATCATTGCGATCGGCGGCGCTGCGCATTTCAGGCAAGGCGATGCGAGTGTCGTAGCGACCACGAGCGATCCCTATCTGCCCGAGGGAGCCTGGCACGAACTGCCAGTCTTCGAAGGGATCGACTACGTCTCGATCATTTCCGCGGCTGGCGCAGGCAACATCGTCGCACAGATCTGCGAGCGGCAGTAAGCCATGACCGCACTTGGCCTTGGGCTGAGCGGGCAACTCAACCTAAGCCCGAGGAAGCAACGTCGGCAACCCTTCGCGCCCAATCGGTTGAGCGGGCTCGCGTTCTGGTATGATGCCGATGACAGCTCCTACGTCGGCGGCACCTGGGGAGATCTCAGCGGCCAGGGCAACGACGCGACGCAGCCTACGGCCTCGAAGCGGCCAACCAAGACCACCGATACGGCAGGCCGCACCTTGCTTCGATTCGATGGCGTCGATGACGTCCTGTCCGTCAGCACGCCACCGAGCTTCGCGAGCGGTCTAACCTTCTTCATCGTGTACCGGGTGCGCACGGCGGTCGATTTCCAGGGCATCTTCTCGGCGTCCGCGGCGACTGGGGCAGACCACCAGCAGTTCTTTTCCCTGGAGTACGAGCAGGCCCTCAGTCGACGGGTGCAGGTGTTCGGACGGTCCGCGCAACCAAACCAGGTATTCGTCGAGGGTGTCGATTCCACTCAAGCGCAGTACGCGATCGTCACTTTCGATGACGACGCCATCAACGTCGAGCTGCGCGACCTCAACGGGATCAGGGGCGACATCTCGACAGCGGTGGCGTTCGGTACGCCGGCCGCGATCGTCCTTGGCGCACGCTATAATGCCGGCGCGCCGTTCGGCTTTGGCGCTGTCGACATCTACGAAATCGGCCTTTACGCCCGCGAGCTGACCGGCGCCGAGCGCGATCAACTCGAGAACTACGTTGAGGCACGTCACGGACTCGCATGGAATCCCATGCACTTCGGCGCCGATCTCGCC
>JBKPDM010000309.1:0-8135 GCA_046727895.1 Pseudomonadota bacterium
GCTCCGGCCTCGGCCTCTCGATCGTCGCCGACATCGCCGAGCTGTACGGCGGCGCGATCGCGCTCGGGCGGGCGCCCGCAGGCGGCCTTAGCGCCCGCCTGGATCTGCCGGCCGCGCCCGCCGGCTAAGCGGCGCGCCCGCAAACCTGAACCGCAGCTGAACGGGCGGTTCAGGTCGAGGTCAACCCGAATCGACCATGATTCGCCGCATGGAGCCGCCGAAGTGCGCGACTCCGTGCGGAGGTTTCCGATATGTCGCAGCGTCCCGGTCGCGCTGTTGCCCTGCTGGCGGCCCTCTGGCTGGCCGGCTGCGCCGGCAGCGACTACGGTACCAAGCAGACCGTCGGTGCGCTCGCCGGCGCCGGTGGCGGTGGCCTGCTCGGCGCCCAGATCGGCCATGGCCCGACCCGGCTCGCGGCGACCGCGGCCGGTACGCTGCTCGGCGCCTTTCTCGGTAGCGAGGTCGGCAGGTCGCTCGATCGCTCCGATCGCCTGTACGCCAGCCGCGCCCAGTACCAGGCCCTCGAATACACGCCCTCGGGCGGCGAGACGACCTGGCGCAACCCGGACAGCGGCAACTACGGCGCGGTCACGCCGACCTATACATACCAGAGCACGGACGGCGACTACTGTCGCGAGTTCCAGCAGAAAGCGAGCATTGGCGGTAAGACCGAGCGCGTCTACGGCACCGCCTGTCGCCAACCCGACGGCCAGTGGCAGCTGGTCAAATGAGGGCGGTGCGGGGTCTCTCTAGGAGGGATCCTCGCGAGTCTGTGCGCCAATCGCCAGAGCCATGCTGAGGAACGCCTCGGCCGCCTCGTCGATCACGTGCTGATCGGTGCCACGGAACACGATCGTGGTGCCGGGTCCCTCCGGCCGCCAAAACGGGTAGCTGCCGATCTCGAGCGCCGGGAAGCGCGCCTGAATGTCGCCAAGGCCGGCGTTCGCGACGTCGCCCTCCGGCGCGAACACCGTGACCGCGCGCGCGAGCAGCTTCGCTCCACCGCTCAGCGTCGACAGCAGACCATCCAACATCGCCTGCATGATCTTGGGCACGCCCGGCAGCACATGGACGTTCTCGATCCGAAAGCCGGGCGCCACGGAGACGGGATTGTCGATCAGCTCCGCACCCTCGGGCATGTCGGCCATCTTCATGCGCGCGGGATTGACCCGCTCGGGCGGATAGTAGGCGAGGAGGCGTCGCTCGGCTTCAGGGTGGCGCAGGTAGCGGCGGCCGAAGGCTTTGGCGACCGAAGCGGAGGTGATGTCGTCGTGGGTCGGACCGATGCCCCCGGTCGTGAACACATAGGTGTAACGCGCCCGGCAGGCGTTGACCGCCTCGACGATCGCCGCCTCGTCGTCGGCGATCACGCGCACCTCCATCATCCTTATACCGACCGCGCCCAGCTTCTCTGCGACGTAGGGCAGATTGGCATCCACCGTCCGCCCCGAGAGTATCTCGTTGCCAATGATGATGAGGCAGGCGGTTACCGGCAGGGCGGTCTCGGTCATCAGCGCGCTCCCTGGCTGCGATCGGCACCGAGCTTAGCCCGGCCGGCCGACCTCGACCATCCTCGGCTGCCGCCGGCCGATTGTGAACCGGCGGGCGGTCCGGCTAGATTTGGGCGCATGCGCTGGGCCGAACCTCTGATCCCCGGTTGTCTGGTGCGCCGCTACAAGCGCTTTCTCGCCGATGTCGCGCTCGAGGAGGGCGGCGAGGTCACGGTCCATTGCCCGAATCCGGGGCGCATGCTCGGGCTGGATGCGCCACGGGCTCGGGTCTGGCTGTCGCGGTCGCCGCGCCTCCTGCGCAAGCTGCCGCTGACTCTGGAGCTGGTCGAGGTCGCGGGCGGGCTGGTCGGGATCAACACCATGCATCCCAACCGGCTGATCGAGGAGGCGATCCGGGCGGAGCTGATCCCGGAGCTCGCCGGCTACGAGCAGATCCGGCGCGAGGTTGCCTATGACCGGGGGTGCCGGATCGACTTCCTGCTGCGCGCCGAGGGGCGGCCGGATTGCTTTGTCGAGGTCAAGAACGTACATCTCAAACGCGCGCTGGGCGCGGAGTTCCCGGACACCGCGACCGCGCGCGGGGTAAAGCATCTGCGGGCGCTCGGCCGGCAGGTTGCGGCGGGCACCCGGGCGATAGTGGTGTACGTGGTGCAGAGAACCGATTGCGGCGACTTCAGGATCGCCGCCGACATCGATCCGATCTATGCCGCAGCGTTCGGCGAAGCGCTGGCGAGCGGCGTCGAGACCCTCTGTTGGACCTGCCGGATCACTCTCGAGGAGATCCATCTGGCCGCGCCGCTGCCGATGGTCCTCCCCGAGCCCCGGTCGGCGCCGTCATGATGCACGAGCAGCTGAAGGCCGCCGAGCAGGCAACGAGCGAGATTCAGGTCCCGCTGCACGACGCGGCCGCCTTTGCCGGCATGCGCCGCGCAGGACAGCTGGCCGCGGCAGTGCTCGACATGATCGACGAGCACGTCCACCCCGGGGTCACGACTGGCGAGCTAGACCGCATGTGCCACGCGTTCATTCTCGACCACGGTGCGGTGCCCGCGCCGCTCAACTACCGCGGCTATCCGAAGTCGATCTGCACCTCGATCAACCAGGAAGTGTGCCACGGCATTCCGAGCGAGGGCCGTGTCCTGCGCGACGGCGACATCCTCAACATCGACGTCACAGTGATCCTGGATGGCTGGCACGGCGACACCAGCCGGATGTTCTTCGCCGGGACCCCGCCGCTCAAAGCGCGGCGGCTTTGCAAGGTGACCTACGAGGCGCTTTGGCGCGGCATCGGCGCGGTCCGGGCCGGCGCCACCCTCGGCGACATCGGCCATGCCATTCAGAACTATGCCGAGCGCTTTCGCTATTCTGTAGTGCAGGACTATTGCGGCCACGGCATCGGCCGGCTGTTCCACGATGCGCCAAGTGTTCTGCACTACTTAGCGTCACGAGAGAAGAAGCCAAAGACGGACCAGGTCTCACGGCAGCCGAAGCTGATCTTGCGGCCAGGAATGATCTTCACCATCGAACCGATGATCAACGCCGGCGACTGGGACGCCGGTGGCTGGAAGGTCAAACTAAACAAGAAAGACGGCTGGACCGTGGTCACCCGTGACGGTCAGCTCTCGGCTCAGTTCGAGCACACCGTCGGCGTGACCGAGGAGGGCTGCGAGGTGTTCACCCTGTCGCCGGCCGGCCTCGACCATCCCGGGTGGTAATATCCAACTAATAGTAGAATACCTCTGGATTCGACGCCGAAATCTGGCTATATGACGCCTTCATGGCTCAGGAGCAGGCTGGCGGAGGCGCCACCGCGGTCGTCGAGGCGCTGCAGCGGGTGGGCCTTGCGTTATGCGAGGGGACTGGCGAGAGCGGTACGACCGAGTACATCGTCACAGGCAACACCTACGCCAACAGGGATCTGCTGAAGGCGCTCGGCGCGCGCTGGAGCGGCAGCCGGCGGGCCTGGATCTTCGCAGGCGCTCTGCCCGGCGACCGCCTGGTCATGGGGCTGGCCGAGGCGCCTGCGCCGTTCGCCACCAAGGACCAGCCGGAGCGCAGGCGCGACCGGAAGCGCTACCATGGCCATCGCGAGCGCCTGCGCCAGCGCTTCCTCGACGCCGGCCCGCAGGCCCTGCCCGACTATGAGCTGCTCGAGCTGCTGCTGTTCTTCTCGATCGACGTCCGCGACACCAAGGACCTCGCCAAGGATCTGCTGAGCGAGTTCGGCAGCCTCGGCGGCGCGCTGCGGGCCGATCCGGAGCGGCTATTCGAGATGGCCCATCTGCCGCGCCCGTCGGACGGGTACCTGGCCTGGCTCCGTTATTGGCGCTCACCCCAATACGAGCAGGACACTCGTACGCTCGAGCAGGAGCTGGAGCTTGCCGATGACTCGCGCCGGCTCCGAGACTACCAGGGCTCCGAAGAGTGGCAGCGGCAAGGCGACCGCTACTGGTCCTGGCGGTTTACAAGCATCCTGTTCCGGCTGGTGCGCGAGTTCGCCGAGCGCTTGCATCGGGAGGAGCTGAAGGATCGCCCGGTTATCGGCTCCTGGACGGCGCTCATCGACTACCTCCAGGTGGCGCTGGCCCACGAGCCGATTGAGCAGTTTCGGGTGCTGTTCCTCGACCGCAAGAACATCCTGATCAAGGACGAGGTCCAGCAGCGCGGCACGGTTGATCACACGCCGCTCTATCCGCGCGAGATCGTCAAGCGCGCGCTCGAGCTTCAGGCCTCGGCGGTCATCATGGTGCACAACCACCCGAGCGGCGATCCGACCCCCTCGCGCGCCGACATCGACATGACCAACCAGGTCGTCCAGGCGCTCGCCGCGGTCGGCATCACGATCCACGATCACGTCATCATCGGCAAGAATCGCCACACCAGCTTCAAAAGCCAGCGGCTGATCTGAGGCTGGAGTCGCACCGGCCAGAATCTGATATGACACACCATCCAGCGCGATCTGCCCGTGCTGGAGGCCGCCGCCGGGCAGGGGCCGCAGCCCGCCCTCGACCGGGGTTGAGGGGCCCCTGCCGGCTCCAGCTCGACCGACGCGCGGGGCTCTGTTCCGGAGTGGCCCGGCTCAGGGTTTGGGTGCGAGGGCCTCAAGCACGATCTGATCCGGCCCGCCGTTCTCGTAGTGCGCGGGAGTCGCCAGCTCGCGCAGCTGCGGCCGGTAGTCGAAACGGATGTCTTTGGTCTCGAAGGTCAGATGGTCGATCTTGCCGGCCATGATCGGCCAGCCGGCCGCAGCGTAGACCGCAAACGGAATCCGCTCGCAGCCGCGCCCGCGCGGCGTCCGGCTCAGCTCCTCGAGCAGGTCCAGCGCCTGCACGGCGGGTTGGACGAACGCCTTCATCCAGCCGCTGACCAGCATCTCGGCGCAGATGTCGTCGCCGTAGGTGATCACATGGTAGACGGTCGAATAGCCGGCGATTACCGGACCCGGGCCCCATGGCTCGACCCGATAGGCCGAGGTGTCCGGCTGCGAGGGGCGCCCGATCCTCACCTTGCGGGCGACGCCGCTCCGACCGCGGACGTAGATTTCGCCCTCGCGCAGATCGATCAGGCTCTCGCCGGCGGCGGTCGTGATCAGTGCCCGCTGCTGATCGTTGTCGACGACCATGCGCAGCGGCTCGCCCTGTTTGCGGGCCTCGATCAGAATCGCCGCGTCGGGCCGGGCGAGGCGAGCGGCAGGCTGCTGAAGATGGCAGCCGCGAACAGCATGCGCCGGATCGGCATGGGCAGCCTCCGAGGTGGGACCGCCGAGCGATAGCGCCGTCTGGTTGACGCACCCTTAAGGTGGGCGAAGCCAGCCCGGGCGGCGCGTCACGGACACCTGTGGATGCCACCAGAATGGCGATACAGATCGGCTTAATCTTGCCGCTCTAGACTGTTCGCCCCGGCACGGCGGACCACGGCTGGATCATGAATCAGGAGCTCTGCGCCACAGAACGGCGCCTTCGGCGCATCCGGGACGGGAAGGCGCTGCTCGGCTCGCGATCTGGGCCGGTGGCGGCTATCTGCTCCATCTCGGGTGGAGCGTGACCCGGGAGCTGCCGCAGCCATGGAACGACTGGCTGGGCACGGCGATTTATCTGATCACGTTCTTTTACGTCTTCGCGTTCTGGCCGATTCTGGCGGGCGTGGACCGACTGTGCCCTGGCCGCGCGCGCCCCCAAGCGGCGGCGCAGGGCCGCCTCAGCGCCGAGGCAAGCCCGCGCGGGACAGAAGGTCCTCGATAGGCACCTCGCGAAACCGCTCCGGCGTCGCCAGCTCCTCGCGCGAGGGCTGATAGTCGAAGTGGATCGCGGTGGTCACGAAAGTCGAGTGGTCGACTTTGCCCGCCATCAGCGGCCAGCCGGCGGCGGCGTAGATGGCGAAGGGGATCGCTGTGCAGGGATCGGCTTCTGAGCGCGTGCCCGGCCGCTCGAGCAGCGCGATCGCCCGGACTGCCGGATCGATGAACGGGCTCATCCAGCCGCTCAGCATCATCTCCGCGCAGACCTGCTCCCGGCGAACAGGACGTCGTAGCTGCTGCCGTTGCCGGCGATCATCGGGCCAGGTCCGAAATACTCGATGCGATAGGGCGGTGGCTCGTCGTAGCCCGGCCGGTAGCGGGCATGGGCGCGCAGCGTCGGGCCTGTGCTCGGGCGCAAGTAGACCAGCCCGCCGGCCAGATCGACCAAAGTCTGCGCCCCGCCCGTGGCTAACAGCACGCGCTGCGCCGGCCGGTCGACCACCAGCCGCATCCCCTGCCCCGCCATCTCAGCTTCGATCAGCAGGGCGGCTTTGGCCGCACCGAGCGGCGCCGCCGTCAAGCAGGTCGCGGCGAGAACGGCAAGGCAGGAGCGCATGCGGGAGTTCCAGATCGCGACCTCGGCCAGCCGCCGCCCTCAATCCTCCGCCTGATCGCTGAACACGCGCTCGAAGATCCGATCGATCCGGCGGGTGTGGTAGCCCAGGTCGAACAGCCCGGCGAGGGCCGGATCGGGCAGTCGCGCCCTGACCTCCGGATCGGCGCGCAGCAGATCGAGCAGCGACCGGCCCTCACGCCATGCGCGCATTGCATGCTTTTGGACGATGGCATAGGCGTCCTGCCGGCTAAGGCCGGCCTCGGTCAGCGCCAGCAGCACGCGCTGCGAGTGGATCAGACCGCGGGTGCTGTCCAGGTTGGCGCGCATCCGGGCGGCGTTGACCTCGAGCCCCTCTATGACGTCGGCCAGACGATGCAGCGCGAAGTCGAGGGCGATCGCGGTATCGGGCGCCAGGACGCGCTCGACCGAGGAGTGCGAGATGTCGCGCTCGTGCCAGAGCGCTACGTTTTCCAGCGCGGGGATCACCGCCGCGCGCACCAGGCGCGCGATGCCGCTCAGGTTCTCGGCGAGAATCGGATTGCGCTTATGGGGCATTGCTGAGCTGCCCTTCTGGCCCGCCGCGAACGGCTCGGCGACCTCGGCGACCTCGGTGCGCTGCAGATGCCGGATCTCGGTCGCCAACCGCTCGACCGCGCTCGCGATGACGGCCAGCGCCGCGAACCACGTGGCGTGCCGGTCGCGAGGGATCACCTGGGTCGAGACCGGCTCGGGCCGGAGGCCGAGCCGCGCCGCCACCTTAGCCTCGACCGCCGGGTCGATGTGGGCAAACGTGCCGACCGCGCCTGAGATCGCGCAGGTGGCGATCTCGGCGCGCGCCTGCCGCAGGCGCCGCCGGTTGCGCGCGAACTCGGCGTAGAAGCCGGCGAGCTTCAGCCCGAAGGTGGTGGGCTCCGCGTGGATGCCGTGCGAGCGGCCGATGCAGAGAGTCTCCTTGTGCTCGAGAGCTCGGCGCTTGAGGGCATCGAGCAGGCGATCGACGTCCGTGAGCAGGAGATCCGCCGCCCGGGCGAGCTGCAGGGCGAGCGTCGTGTCGAGCAGATCGGACGAGGTCATGCCGAGATGCAGATAGCGGGCATCCGCTCCGATCGTGTTCTCAACGTGGGTGAGGAAGGCGATGACGTCGTGCCGTGTGGTCGCCTCGATCGTCTCGACACGCGCGGGATCGATGATGGTGTCGATCTGACGCTCGGCCTCGCCTCGGACGGCGCGGGCGACCGCCGCGGGCACCTGGGCCTGCTCGGCCATGGCGTCGAGGACAGAGAGCTCGACCTCGAGCCAGAGCCGCAGCCGGTTCTCCGGCGCCCAGATCGTGGCCATTTCGGGGCGACTGTAGCGAGCGAGCATGCCTCGGCGTGCCTGGCGATGGATCGGCCGACCTTGTAGCAGCGGACGCCCGGCGCCGATAGGGGGCCAGAGCCGAGCGGCGCACGTTGTTGCCAATTCAATGAGCGCGTAGCCTGGCGACATGTCGGCAGCCGGATCCGGGACAGCGTGCCGCCGCTGGCGGATTTGGATCGTGGCCTTTCAGGGCCTGATGCTGGGCGGCCTGATCTTCCTCAGCACGGCCGCGCTGCTCTTCGTCAGCCTCAATGTCGCCTTCCGTAATACGACCGAGCTGCTTGAGGACAAGAGACGGCTGATCATGTCCGCGCTCAAGGATGCGGTCGGTCCATCTCGATGCCGCGGAGGCCCAGCTCGACTACATCGGCGGGCTGATCGAGCGCGGCGAGCTCGATCCCGATGACCTACC
>JBKPDM010000310.1:0-3653 GCA_046727895.1 Pseudomonadota bacterium
CTTCGACGGCCTGCACGCGCTGGTCACGCAGTCGATGGAACTGGACGCGTTCGCCGGACATCTGTTCGTCTTCGCCAACCGACGGCGCGACCGGATCAAGATCCTCTACTGGGATCGCGACGGGTTCGCGGTCTGGGCCAACTAACCGTCTTCACACTACACCTCTTCCAATTCCAGTCCAGCACATTGAGAAATTGGCTGCACGCCTGCTGCGCGATCCACCAAGCGATCCCATCGGCTACTGTGTTTCATGGGCAGGTTCGTGCCCAGAAGCTCATAGAGTTGCCATCCGTGGTCATTGTAGGAGTGCGCCCGAATGGTTCCAGATTTCGCCCATCGGTCCACGGTCTGCTCGTGAATGCCCAGACGATCGGACATCTCCTTCCTGTTCAGCATTCCCCGCTGACGAAGCCGATCATAACGCGAACGCAGGCCATAGGTGTGCATGAGATAGGCTACGTGCTTGGCTGAAAAGCGGTCAGCCGCTCGGCCTGGTCGTGCGGATGCTCCCGGGCGAAACCCTCGTTGATTGAGCATAGCCGCGATTTCGGAATAGACATGGTCGTCGAGCAGTTCATCAACCAGTCCCACGATCTCTGGCGGTGTCTTGATCTGCTGCGCAGATGACTTTGGGTTTCTCGTCATGAGCGTCTCGCTCCTGCCGCCCTTAAATCGGACGTGGATCTTGGTAATCCCTTCGGCCGGGATCTTGATCAGGGTGGCGTCTTCGATGATGTGGGCGAGGAGACGTTTGCGTTCGCGGTTCGCGGTGGCCGGATCATCCCAGAGCCGACGGAAATCCGTCGTTAAGGCGGCCAACCGCTGGCGGATTGCATCATCGAGGACGACATCGTCCCGCTGTCGCGCTCGCGTTCGTTCCTCGCGTGCCGCGGCCAGCGCCCGCAGTTTGTCGTTCCATTCCCGCTCCAGGGTGTCGGCAACGAGACGGTTGCCGGGATCGACCAGCTTGAATCGGCGCTGTGCGAGATCCGCTTCGATCTGGGCGCGCTCGACGGTACGGCAGCGTAGCTGATCGGCCTCTTCGTATCGAGCCTCGATCTCCCGTCTGATTTCCATGGCCAGTTCGATGGCCGCAGGCGTCATTTCCCCGGTCACGAGTGCTCCGATCGCTTGGTCAATGGGTGCGCCCGCGATCGACTGGCAGTTCGCCTCGCCGCGAGCCGTGTGCCCGCGATCGCAAACATACCAGGCTTCCTGTTTTCCACGTCGCGCGACATATCGAACACGGAAGTGCCTTCCGCACCGGCCACAGACGGCGCGTCCCTGGAGCAAAGCCGCTCCCTCTCGGGGCGGCGACGCACGCGCCACATTGTAGCCATGGCCGTTTGCCTCGAGGATTCTGAGGTTCTCCTGAAATCGCTCCCAACTGATGTAGCCTGGATGGGCCTCTGGGATGCAGGCCAGCCAATCGCTTTCTTCACGCTTTCGCTGGATCTTCTTCTTGCCGTCGCCGGCCCGCCGGTATTGCCGGCGTCCATACGCGTAAGCTCCCGCATATCGTGGGTTATTTAATGTGCGCATCGCCGTCGATGCGGTCAGGGGCCGGAAGACGGTCCCCTCGGCGCCGCGGAGGCGAGATGGAAAATCAAGCCCTTCGGTCCGAAACACCTTCACGGTCTGGCTTGCCGAACCCACGCGGGAAAAGGTCTCAAAGAAATAGGCAAGCGCATCCCGGACTTGTGCGTCGGGGTCGAGCACGACGTTGCCGGCTTCGTCGTAGACCAAGCCTGTAGGCAGAGGGCAACGATACTCGCCGCGCTGCGCCTTGTTAATGATCCCGCCTCGCAATCGGGCTTTGAGGACGTGAATTTCGGCTTCGCTCATGGTTCCTTTCAGGCCGAGCAGCAGCCGGTCGTTGAAGCTCGCCGGGTCGTAGACGCCATCCTCGTCGAGGATCAGTGTGTCGGCGAGTGCGCAGATCTCCAGCAGACGATGCCAGTCGGCGTTGTTCCGGGCCAGGCGCGAGACCTCGAGCCCCATAACCATGCCAGCGTGTCCCATGCCGACATCGGTGACCAGACGCTGAAAACCTTCGCGCCAGGCTGCCGATGCGCCCGACTCGCCCTGGTCGTTGTCAATGACGATAATCTGATCGTCGCGCCAGCCCAATGCTGCGGCACGATTGCGTAGTGCGTATTGACGTTTCGTGCTCTCGACGTTCTCGATGACCTGACGCATGGAGGACTGGCGGATATACAGGTACGCGCTTCGCTGAAGATGGCGGGGCTGAACCTTAAGAGACTCATTCATGCGGTTGCTCCGGAAATAGCGGTTGGGATTGCCAAGGCTGCAAAGAGGTGGATTACGGTTCTGTGTTCCTCCGGCACCTTCCAGTTCGATGGTTTGGAAGCGGCCGGCCGCTCGAACGGACGCATGGCGGTCACCGCCCGCGCCCAGCCCCATAAGCCGGTATGAAGAAAGAGCATGAGCCCGGCGCGGGCCTCGGGCGGTAACGGATTGCCGAGGGCGGCCGTGCGCAGAGTTTCGTATTGCGTAACAGCGATGGACGGGTCGGCCGCATTGTTCTTCGTGCTCGTCATCGCGACGTTTTTTTTTCAGCGACCGCCCGCTCGATCGTCCTGGGGTGTATCGCCAGGCCAAACTTCTGCCGAACCAGCTTTACCAACTCGCGTGCTCGCACAGGCTGGCCCGCAACGAGCTGCTGCTGGACGAACGCCAGCGCCTCACCCTGCAGCTTATGTGGACCGTGTGGACCGCGCTTTCGGGGTACCAATCCGGCGAGGCCGCTCTTGTCGAAGCTAGCCTTGGTCTGGTAGTAGGTCGGCCTCGATACACCGTATTTCTCGGTGGCTTCGGTCACGGAGGACTTCTCGACCGACACCCGGCGGAGCATCTCATACTTGACCTGCACGAGGTCGCGCGGTGTCGAAGAATTCGTTTTCCTGAAACTTCGGATCGCGCACCTTCCCAGGGCTTGGGTTTAAAGTGCCCTCTTCGAGGAGGGCCTTGACCTTCGCGGTTTTCGCTTTGATTTTCGCGGGTATCACCTCCCTTATGATGTACATAAAATTATGCCGCAATAACAAATGGCATGCAAGTGTTATTTTGGTGTTGCTGTCTATCAATACTGCATAAATCTGCGCACACACGGGAAACCCTAAAACCGCTGCATTGCGGCGTAGTTACGTTTACGCATGCGGCAGAGTCCGCTTTACACTCGATCCGGACGACGACTTCCCCCCCTGCTGAGTTCCTCCACCAGTTTTGCGAGTTCCAGTAGATCCGCAACGCGGAAAAGCGCGCGATGCCCACCCATGACGATCTCTGGATCAGGAGGAACGAGATCCGTCCACTGTGGCGGGATCGAGCGAACGGTTACATCATCGACACGGAGCAGAAGGCGCTTTCCATAGCGGTTATACCGCTCACCTACGCACGCGAACTGTCTGCCGCTCAGCGGGTGGAACGGATGCGTTACCCGCACAAGACACGCGGCTGCGATCGCATCACCTGCATTTCGAATGGAGCTACAAGCGACTGGAAGAAGGAACGTATGCGATGCCATTCGGCGACTCCGCGGAGAAGCGGCGCGAGATTACAGCCGCCGAGTTAGGCGCGCTTCTTTCGGGGATCGATCTGAGTCAGGCAAAGCGTCGGAAGCGATACCAAAG
>JBKPDM010000311.1:0-7074 GCA_046727895.1 Pseudomonadota bacterium
GCCTTGATCCGATTCTCGACCTCGCCGCGGGCGCAGTAGACGGCCTCGTACAGGGTGGCGGGCGTCGATCGCCCCGGTGGCGAGCGAGGTCACGACAAAGCGCGGGTTCGGCCCCTGGGCCAAGTGCTCGGCCTTGGCGACGACCCGGCGTGCGCGGCTCCAGCTGTCCAGGGTCGCATAGGTGAACTCGTGGAAGCGTCGGGCCGGCGCCCCGGTCACGCCATGCTCGGCACCGGCCGCGGCCAGCGCTGGCTCGATCTCAGCCAGTAGGCGCGGGTTGCGCGCCAAGCCAAAGATGTAGTCGACGCCGTTGGCTTCGCACCACGCCATCAGTTCGTCCCGGGCAAAGCGGGAATCCGCGCGCAGCATGATCTTGACCCGTGGCCAGCGGCCGCGGATCTGGTCGACGATCCGTTCGACCTCGGCCACCGCGCCGGCAGAGGCATCGATGTTCGAGCGCCGGCGCTTGGCCGCGAGCAGGTGCCGGCCGCAGAACACGTACAGCGGCAGATAACAGTAGCAGTCGTAGTAGCCGTGAAAGAACCGGCCCTCCTGGTGGCCGTGCAAGGGATCATCGGTCGCGTCGAGATCGAGAACGATCTCCCCAGGCGGCGTCTTGTACGCCTCGAGGAAGAGAGCCACGAACAAGCCTTCGATCGCAACCGGATCATGCTCGATCTTGTGGTAACGGCTCGGCATCAGAGGCGCGTGCTCGAGGCGGTTGAGCGTGCTCTTGCCGGCGAGCGGCGCGCAGTCCCTGCGCCGCGCCTCGAGCTTGCCGGCGAGGGCCGCCAGCACCGGATCGTGGCGCAGCTCGTCGTGGTCGACGAGATCCTCGTAGCCCAGCGCGATGCCGCAGATGCGCTGCATCAGCTGGTCTCGACGGTGTGCTCCACCAGCTCCGGCGCCCGGCCGTCGCTGAAGCATCGCGCCAGGCGCCGCACCAGCCCGATCGCCCGATTCGCCGCGCCCAGCAGCAGCGCCCCGGCGTCCGATGTGACCTCGCCCCCGTCGAAGGCGGCGACCACCTGGCGGCCTTCGACCACTTCATATCCGAACAGATCGCGGCTACAGTCTGTCGGCATCGGGGCGTTCCTCCAGATCGGCTTAAGTCTTTGTCCCAGAAGAATTATCGCCGATCCAGCGCCTCGATGCACCTCCTAGTTTGAGAAATCCGGGTTAGCTGCGGACCAGCTCCTTGACCAGCGCATGCAGGGGGCCGTCGAGGATACCCATCTCCTCGAGGTGGCCCACCGTGCTGAGCAGATACTCGCGGCAGTCGCCCGACCTGCCGACCCCGCCGCGGACCACCTCGAGAACCCGCGCCGTGTCCAGCTTACCGGCGTACTGCTCGTGCTCCCGGCGCACGACGTAGCACCAGGCCGGCAGGCGGCCCTCGGCCGTGGTCACTTGGAGCGGCTTTCGCTCATAGACGTTGGTCACCAGCTCACGCTCGTCGAGATAGCGCAACACCTCCGCCTCCCGATCGGGCGCGACGCCGAACGCGCGACCGCGGCAGGAGCCGCCCCGATCCAGGCCGAGGACCAGGCCAGGCTGCTCGCGCGTGCCGCGGTGCACCCAGGAATAGACGCAGAGGCTGCGGTGATAGCCGTGCAGCCAGGCATCCAGCACCCGCTCATGAGCGAAGCCCGGCCGCCACATCAGCGAGCCATAGGCGAACACCCAGGCAAAGGCCACGGGCGACGACGCGCGCTCAGACGCTGAAATTGAAAGCGACCGAGATCCGCGTGCGCTCGCCCCGATAGGGCCGCACGGCGTGCTGCAGCCAGGATGGGAACAGCACGAATTGCCCGCTCTTCGGGTAGATCAGCTCGCTCGCTCCAGCCGACTGGCCGCCGGGCATGGCGAAGGCGAGCTGCGGCGCGTACATCGCCGGCGCCACGCCGCGCGGGTCCTGGATCTCGAACTCGCCGCCGAGCTCGTGATCCTCGGCGATGCCGCCGTCGTCGACGTAGTAGGTGCCGGACCAGAAGGCGCCCGGATGGGTGTGGAACTCGTTGCCATGGCCCTTGCGGTTGACGTTGGCCCAGGCGTTGCTCTTCCAGGCGATGCGGACCGCGCGCCCGGCACGGTCGGAGGTGACCCGCGTGGCGAGGTCGCGGGCCGCATCTAGCAGCCGTCTGGCCGCAGCACCACCCCACTCCTCGAAGTCCCAGCTCGACTGCCAGCCGCCGAGGTTGCTGTGCCGAACGCCCTCATCGGCGCTCTCGCGCTCGAGGATGATCCGCCCGAGCTCGGCGTTGAGGCGTTCGGCGTCGGGCATCATCGCGATCACGACCGGGGTCGCGAAATAGCTACGAACCTCGGCCTTGATCGACGTCATCGGTGCCTCCTCGGGCCGGGGCAGGGGTCAGGACGTGGCGGTCGTAGGCCTGCCCTTCGGCGATCACGCCCCGACGGATCGCGCGGGTGCGGGTGAACAGATCCTGGAGCTTGTCGCCCTCGCCCCAGCGGATCGCCCGCTGCAGCGCCGCGAGGTCCTCGGTGAACCGGCCGAGCATCTCGAGCACGGCCTCGCGGTTGTTCAGGAACACGTCGCGCCACATCACCGGGTCCGAGCCCGCGATCCGGGTGAAGTCGGTGAAACCGCCGGCGGCGTAGCGCAGCACTTCGGTCTGCAGGTGCTCCTCGAGGTCGGCGACCGTGCCGACGATGCAATAGGCGATCAGATGCGGCAGATGCGAGGTGATCGCGAGCACGCGGTCATGGTGCTCGGGCGTCATGGTCTCGATCTTCATGCCGGCAGCGCGCCACATGCCCGCGACCGCCGCGATCGCTTCGGGATCGGTGTCCTCGATCGGGGTCAGGATGCAGTGCCGGCCGCGGAACAGAGTCTCGAATGCGGCCTCGGGACCGGAATGCTCGGTGCCGGCGACCGGATGCCCGGCGACGAAGCGGCCGGGCACGGGCAGGTGCGGCACCACGTCCCGGATGACCTGGGCCTTGATCGAGCCAACGTCGGTAACGATCGCCGGCCCGGCGAGGCCGGGTGCCATGGCTGCCGCGACCGGGCCGGCCGCGGCTGGCGGTGTCCCAAGCACGACCAGATCGGCGCCCTCGACCGCGGCCCGCGGATCGGTCGTCGTCCGGTCGGCGAGACCGAGCGCGCGTGCCTTCTCGAGGGTCGTCTCGGTGCGGGCGCAGGCGACGATCTCGTCGGTGAGCCCGGCCCGGCGCAGATTGATCGCGAGCGAGCCGTTGATCAGCCCGATGCCGATCAGCGCCACGCGCTCGAACCGGGGCGGCTCGGTCGTCCCGCTCACGTCACGAACTCGCGCAGGCTGTCGACCACGGCGTGGTTCTCGGCCTCCAGGCCGATCGAGATGCGCAGGCAGTCGGGCAGGCCGTAGGCGTCCATCGGCCGTGCGACGATTGCCCGGCGCTCCAGCCACGCGCTGGCCGCGCGCGCCGGCCTGGCGCCCTCTGAGGCGAACTCGACCAGGAGGAAGTTGGCTATGCTCGGATGCACGGTCAGCCCGAGATCCGCCAGCGCCCGGGCGAGCCAGGGCAGCCAGCGATCGTTGTGCGCCCGCGCCCGCTCCTGATGATCCAGATCCTCGAGCGCAGCGACGCCCGCCACCTGAGCCGGCATGGCGACGTTGAACGGACCGCGCAGGCGATGCAGGACGTCGACCACGGCGGGCGGCCCGTAGACCCAGCCGAGGCGGAGCGCGGCCAGTCCGAACAGTTTGGAGAAGGTGCGGGTCATGACCACGTTGTCGGCCCGGTCGACAAGATCGACGCCGGCGCTGTAGTCGTTACGCCGGATGAATTCGGCATAAGCCGCGTCGATCACCAGGAGCACGTCGTCGGGCAGGCCGGCGTGCAGCCGCTCCAGCTCCTCGGCCGCGAGGTAGCTGCCGGTCGGGTTGTTCGGATTGGCGATGAACACCATCCGCGTCCGGCTGCTCAGGCGGGCGAGCAGGGCGTCGGGATCGGCCCGCAGTCCGCGCTCGGGCGCCGCCACGGGCATCGCCCCGACGCCGAGCGCGCTCAGCTTGTACATCAGGAAGCCGTAGGCGCTGTAAAGCACCTCATCACCCGAACCCGCATAGGCGCGCATCAGCAGCTGGATCAGCTCGTCCGAGCCGGCGCCGCAGACGATCCGCGCCGGATCGAGCTGGAAGCGCTCCCCGATGGCCTGGCGTAGGCCCGTCGCGGCGCCATCCGGATAGCGGTGGACCTCCGACGCGGACGCCTGGAGCGCGGCGATCGCCCTCGGGCTCGCACCGATCGCCGATTCGTTGGCGGACAGCTTGATGACCCGCGCCGCGCCAGCGAGCTCGGACTTGCCGCCGATATACGGCTCGATCTCCAGGATTCCGGGGCGTGGCCTCAGGCTGGCCATCGGTCGGGTCTCGCGCTGACTATCGGGCGGGTTTGGTGGCAGCGACCGCGGGCGGGCCTGGAGCTAGCCCGGCGGCAGGGAACGAGGGTAGCCGCCGACCGGTACGATCCGCAAGACTTCGCCGCGCGCCGAGGTCAGGACATCGGTGATCCGCTGGTCGCCTCCGGTGACGAAGCTGCCGACCTCGACCAGGTGCACCGCCTGGGTCGGATCGGGCGGTCGCCAGGCGGCCAGCCAAAGCGGCTCCAGCCCGACGGCGAGGAGCAGGTCGCGCAGCCGGCCGCGCGAAACTCCGGATTCCGCCTCGATTGCCAGGAGCGCCAGGTCGTCGCCGCTCGGTTCTGGCTCGAGCCGCCCCACCGCGAGGGCGCTCGCCTCCTCGCCCTCGCCGACCGCGCTGGCGACGAACGGCAGACG
This sequence comes from Pseudomonadota bacterium, assembly GCA_046727895.1. Taxonomy (GTDB): domain Bacteria; phylum Pseudomonadota; class Alphaproteobacteria; order Geminicoccales; family Geminicoccaceae; genus DATAOG01. Next base: position 4,787 of record JBKPDM010000311.1, read on the forward strand.
AGCAAACACCCGCAAGCGGTCGGGATGGTCGGAGATCAGGGCCAGCCACCAGGAATCGTCGTCGTTCGGCAGCGGCATCACGGCGACCGTGGCGCTGCCGTCGCCGAGCGAGCGGAGCGCCTGGCTCGCGCTGTCGACCCGCGTCATCGGGGTCACCGAACCGAAGTGATCGCGCGCCAGGTCCCAGGTGCGCAGACTGTCGCGCGCCGCAAAGACCGCGACCGCCATCGGCGTCTGCAACCGGGTCGTCGCGGCCAGCAGCTCCCGCCACATGCGCACCAGGACGGCTCGCGAAAAGCGATCCCCCGCGAGCGTCACGAGGCGGCGCAGGATCTCGGCTTCCCGCGCCGGCCGGACCGCGAGCCGATCGTTGCGGCGGTCGTCCTTGATCGCGCCGATCCGCTGGACCAAGTCGGCCCGTTCGATCAACAGTTCGAGGATCGATTGATCGACCCGATCAACTTCAGCTCGAAGATCTTCGAGAGGAGGAGGAGCCGCGGCTTCCATCTCGCCCAGAGACTTGCGCCCAATTCCGCGACAGAGTAGTCCGGTCCCGGCCGGGAAGTAAAGCCGCATTGACTTCGATCCCCCTGCCCGGCCAAGCTGCTGGGGTCTCGATCTGCTGGACCGCCCTCGTGATCAGTCTCGATGAGGCCCTTACAGTTGCTCTCAGTAGTTGACCTGGACACCGCCCGTTTGCCGGGGTTCCGGGTCAAGCTGGCGACCGATGAGCCGTTTCGGCTCGACTCGGGCGCCGAGCTCCGGCCGATCACGGTGGCCTATCAGACCTACGGCCGCCTGAACCCGGCGCGAACCAACGCCATTCTGGTCTGTCACGCCCTGACCGGCGATCAGTTCGCCGCCGAGCAGCATCCAATCACCGGCAAAGACGGCTGGTGGCACCTGATGATCGGTCCCGGTAAGCCGCTCGACACTGAGCTCTACCATGTCATCTGCGCCAACGTGCTCGGCGGCTGCATGGGCACGACCGGGCCGATCGAGATCGACCCGGCCACCGGCCGGCCCTACGGTCTGGCGTTCCCGGTGATCACGATCGGCGACATGGTTCGCGTGCAGACGCTGCTGCTCGACCATCTCGGCATCGAGCGCCTGTTCTGCGTGATCGGCGGTTCGATGGGCGGCATGCAGGTGCTCGAGTGGGCCGCGCGCTACCCGGAGCGCGTCGCGACCGCCGTGCCGATCGCGGCGGCGGCACGCCATTCGGCTCAGAACATCGCCTTTCACGAGGTCGGCCGTCAGGCCATCATGGCCGATCCCGACTGGCAGGGCGGCAATTATCTGCGCACCGACCGACGGCCGATCCGGGGGCTGTCGGTGGCGCGCATGGCGGCCCACATCACCTACCTGAGCGAGGCGGCGCTACACCGGAAGTTCGGACGCGCGCTCCAGGACCGCGCCGGCATCAGCTACGGGTTCGACGCCGACTTTCAGGTCGAGAGCTATCTGCGGCACCAGGGCATCAGTTTCGTCGACCGCTTCGACGCCAACTCCTATCTGTATATCACCCGCGCCATGGACTACTTCGACCTGGCGGCATCGCATGGCGGCGTCCTGGCCAACGCCTTCCGCGGCGTGAGCAGCCGGTTCTGCGTGATCTCGTTCAGCTCCGACTGGCTGTTTCCGAGCTCGGAGAGCCGTGAGCTGGTGCGGGCGCTGACCGCGGTAGCCGCCAACGTCTCGTTCTGCGAGATCGAAACCGATCGCGGTCACGACGCCTTTCTGCTCGAAGAGCCCGAGCTGCACCGCGTGCTGTCGGGGTTCCTCGATGGCGCCGCGGCCCAGTTCGGCCTGCGCTGAGGCTGCCCGTGGCAACCAGCGCCTCGGCCAGCGACCTGCGCCAGGATCTGCGGCTGATCGCGGATCTGATCGAGCCCGACACGCGCGTCCTCGACGTCGGCTGCGGCGACGGCGCGCTGCTCGCGCATCTCGCGCGGACCAAGCGGGTCGACGCCCGCGGCATCGAGCTCAGCCAGGCGGGCGTGCACGATTGTGTCAGCCAGGGGCTCGCAGTGGTCCAGGGCGATGCGGACACCGATCTCGCGATCTATCCCGACGCCTCGTTCGACTACGTGATCCTCAGTCAGACCATTCAGGCGATGCGGCGGCCACGCCAAGTCCTTGAGAACATGTTGCGCATCGGTCGTTACGGTATCGTATCGTTCACCAACTACGCCCACTGGCAGGCGCGCTGGCATCTTCTGCGTGGCCGGATGCCCATGGCGCGCTGCGTACCGGAACCCTGGTACTGCACCTCCTACATTCACCCC
>JBKPDM010000312.1:0-10722 GCA_046727895.1 Pseudomonadota bacterium
TCTTTGCCGTTCTGCCGGACGATGTTGTACATCGAGGGCGAGTACCAGGCGACCGTCTCGGCGCTCTGCTGCTGGCCGAGGTCGACCCCGAACTTGTTCTGGTCGGGTGCGGTGCCGCCCTGCCGGTTGACGTCCCAGCTGTAGGCCTTGTAGCCGCAGCCTACGATGCAGAAGTGGCAGACGACGTTGTGCTCACTGGCGTCGGCCGGAACGATCGGCAGGCGGTCGACGTAGCGCTTGTAAGCCATGGTCCTCGCCTCCCTCAGAGCACGTTGCTGAGCCGGCCGTAGATCAGCTCGTCCACGCCCTCGGCGTAGATGTCGCCCTGATCGTCGACCCGGAGCTCGAATTGCGGCAGGTTCTGGGTGGCCTGGCCCCAGATCTCGAGACCGCCCTTCTCGGCATCGAAGCGCGAGTAGTGGCCGGGGCAGTTGAACACCCGGTCCGAGGGGTTGTAGATCAGCGGGAAGCCCTTGTGCGGACAGAGGGTCGAGAAGGCGACCACATCGCCGTCCGGCCCCACGCCGCCATCGACCCGCTGGCCCATCTTGAGCAGGACGCCCGGCGAATCGGAGTCCGGATAAGTGATATCGAGCGGCTGGTTGAGCTTGAGATCGGTGAGGTTGGCCAGCCGGTTGGAAGGATAGCTCACCCTCGCCAGCGCCGGCGCCGCCTGGGCCGGGGCTGCGCGCGCCACCGTTCCCGCGATCGCCCCGGCGGCCGCCGCACCGCCGCCCTTGAGGAACTGACGGCGTCCGACGTTTACCAGTTTACGGCATCCCTGCATGGCTCGCCTCCTGGCGGCGCTGCGTCTTAGGCGGCAGACGTCGCTCGTTCATTTGCTTGCTTCAGAGGGGCTAGCACATTTCGGCATTGCGGGAAACACCGAAATTTGACGCAAATCGCCAGCAGCCGAGCTGTCCTGTGCCTAAGCCTGGGTCATCATCCTGGGTCGCGCGCGCTCCTTAAGTAGCCCTCAAAAGCTGATCACGGTGGCTCCCTCCGTGGCGAAACGGGCGAACGCGTCGCGGGCGTATTCAAGAGTGAAGCCCAGGCGGCTAAACTCATCCGCCTTGCCCATGTCCTCGGCGATGCTGCGGCAGACATGCACGGGCACGTCAGCCTGAGCCAGTTTTGCGAGGGTCTCGCGGAACTCTGATCGAGCCGCAGCTCCCAGGGCCCTCTCGGCTGGCCCAAAAACGTACACCTCGAGTGCGACACCGCGGTCTTCCTTCACCTGTCGGATACGCTCCGAAACATTCGCGGCGGTGCCAAGTGAGCTATCATCCGCGTGAAAGATGTGAATGACGACCTTCTTCGACATCGTCTCCTCCTTGGCTCTAGGTAACGGTCAGATAGAGTTTGTAGGCAGTCATGACGACGATCAGCACGCCGAACATCTGCTTGAGCCGGCGTCCCGGCACATAGAGGCTGGTGATACGCGCGCCCAGGAAAGAGCCGATGGCTCCGACCAACACCAGCAGCGCGGCGAGCCGGAGGTCGATCCTTGCCGTCGCAATATGTGGAAGCAGCGCCGAGAACGAAGGCGGCGTCACGGCGAGCGCATTCATCGCTGCCGCGTGCTTGGACTCGTATCCGACAACGATCAGCGTCGGCAGGAGGAGGAAGCCGGGCCCCACGCCCAGCATGCCGGCGACCACCGCAATCGGTGCAGCAAGGAGAAGCACACGGCGCAATTTCGCATCGATCGTCCGGGTGGCGGCCCGGCTCGTTGCCTGGCATCGCGGCCGTCGCCGGACCCGGTGCGACGCTTTCCGGACGAAACATCTGGTAGGCGAGATAGGCCACCGCGATGAAGTAGAGTGCCCAAAGGTAATTCGCATTGATGATCTGGGCCAAATAGCCGCCGAGAGGAGCGGTGACCGTGGTCACCAGCGCAAGCAGCATCGCAGGCTTCCACATCACCAGGCCGCTCCGGGCGAACCCGAGCAGCGAGAATAGGGCGGTGATCCCGTTCAGGAACAGACTGAGGGGTTGCACCTCATGAACCAGGTCGTTCAAGAACAGCCCCAGGAAAGGAACGGCGGCAAAAGCGACCCCGAGCCCGAGCATCCCGGAGGCGACCGCAAGGAGCGCAAGTCGACCGTGATGATTGCCGCTTCGTTCATCGGCGCCTCTTCGCCCTGGTACGTGCATGTTATCGTCTGAGGAGCTGCGCGATTTGATCCAGATCATGGGCGCCAGCCTTGCTGCGGCCGCCGGGCGACGGGCACCAGGCGACAGGGCTTGTGCCCCCGGCTCGGCCGCGAGCTCTTCCTAGGTGTGCCGTGCGCAGGCTTCGATCTTGGTGCGTCCGGGTCTTGAGCCGGAGTTCGTACAGCGGCCGTGAATTCGCGCCGCGCACGGAACAGGATGCGCGTCCCTTTCAGTGTCTTCGCGGCGAAATCCGCACCCCACGCGCGAAGGTGGCGTCGGTCAGCCGGCGGTAGCGTGACTCGCGCGCTCGTACCAGTCTCTTGTGGCCTGCGTGATCTTGACCACCGAAAGCATCACTGGCACCTCGACCAGAACGCCGACCACGGTGGCGAGCGCGGCACCGGACTCGAAGCCGAACAGGCCGATCGCGGTCGCCACGGCGAGTTCGAAGAAGTTGCTCGCGCCGATCAGCGCGGACGGCGCGGCGACGCAATGGGCGACGCCGAGTTGCCGGTTGAGCAGGTAGGCGAGCCCGGAGTTGAAATAGACCTGAATCAGAATGGGAATGGCGAGCAGCAAGATGACCAGCGGCTGCCGGAGGATCTGCTCGCCCTGAAAGCCGAACAGCAGGACCAGGGTGGCCAATAGGGCGATCAGCGAGACCGGTTGCAGCCGAGCCAGGGCACGCCGGTAGGCGGCCTCGCCCCGCGAGAGCAGGAATCGTCGCCACGCCTGAGCGACGATCACCGGGATCACGATGAACAGCACCACCGAGAGGATCAACGTGCTCCACGGGACGACGATCGCCGACAGGCCAAGCAGCAGCCCGACGATCGGCGCGAAGGCGAACACCATGATGGTGTCGTTGAGCGCCACCTGGCTGAGGGCGAAGTTGGGGTCGCCATCGGACAGGTTGCTCCACACGAACACCATCGCGGTGCACGGCGCGGCGGCCAGGATGATCAGGCCGGCGATATAGGACTCGATCTGTCCGGCGGGCAGCCAGGGGCGAAACAGCCAGCCGACGAACAGCCAGGCGAGCAATGCCATCGAGAACGGCTTGATTGCCCAGTTGATCAGCAAGGTCACGCCGATCCCACGCCACTGCTCGGTCACCTGGTGCAGGGCGCCGAAATCGACCTTCAGAAGCATCGGCACGATCATCAGCCAGATCAAGACGGCCACCGGCAGGTTGACCCGGGCGACCTCCGCGCTGCCGATCAGCTGGAACAGCGCCGGGAACAGCCGGCCGAGCGCGATGCCAACGACGATGCACAAGGCCACCCAGAGGGACAGATAGCGCTCGAAGATGCCGAGCGTGGCGCGGCGCGACGGGCGCGTACCCGCCGCTGAAAGCGTCGTGCCAGTCGATCTCATGCCGGTTCCGCTTCGTGGTTCGGGTCGATCCGTTGCGGCTCCACTGGACCTAGGGCCGCGCTCCGCCGCACGGGCGTCGCCTGCTTGAGCGGCGCGGCTCAGCCGGCGGCATCGCCGGGCTTCGCCGTGGTCTTACCGATCTCGTCGAGCCGTCGCTGCAAGGTAAGCTTGTCAAGCCCCCGTATCGGCAGGTTGGTGAAGATCTGAATGCGCCGCTCGAGCTGGAAGTAGACGTCGCGGAACAGGCGCAACTTCTTCTCCTCCGGACCGACGAAGGCGGCCGGATCCTCGACCCCCCAATGGGCGGTCATCGGCTGGCCCGGCCAGACCGGGCAGACCTCGCCGGCGGCCTTGTCGCAGACCGTGAATACGAAATCGAGCGCCGGCGCGTCGGGACTGACGAACTCGTCCCAGCTTTTGCTGCGTAGGTGCGCCGTCGGGTAGTTGTAGCGCTGCAACAGCTCGAGCGCGATCGGGTGAACCTTGCCGGTTGGATGGCTGCCCGCGCTGAACGCCTCGAAGCGGCCCTGGCCGATCCGGTTCAGGATCGACTCGGCCATGATGCTGCGCGCCGAGTTGCCGGTGCAGAGGAACAGCACGCGGTAGCGCCTGTCGGGCATGCCGTTATCCTTCCTTGCTGGCCTGCGGATCGAGCAGTCGGGCCGCCTGCTGCAGTCCGCGGCAGAGCTCAGGATGTCCCTGGCAGCACTCTTGGGTCAAAAAGGCGAGCAGGCGGCGCGTGACCTCGACGTTGAACGCGTAGTAGATCCGCCGCTCGTTGCGCCAGGACGTGGCGAGGCCAGCCCGCTCGAGCTGCGCGAGATGGGGCGAGAGCGTCGACGGCCCGATCGAGAGCGCCTCGGCGATCTGCCCGGCCGGCATGCCGATCGGACCCTGGCGGATCAACAGCCGGAAGACCTCGAGCCGGGTCGGATGGGCGAGCGCCCCCAGCGCCGCGAGTGCCTCCTCTGTCCGCATGCTCGTCGCCGCCTTTTTCGACCCTTCACGAATTGCCTAGGCTGCGTATGTGGCAGTTCTATGACATCGCTGATTGCGGCCGACCGGTCCAGCCTTCAATTCCCGCTGCTCGTTCGGGTGGCTCGGCTGCCAACCGGGTCGGACTGTCCAGTGCGATCTGCTTGCGCCGGAGGGGGCAGGAGGGGCTTTGGAGCAGGAACATCGCTTTTCCGCTTTTCTCGCGCGGCGATGTCATAGTATCGGCGATGTCCTAGTCGAAAAGGGGACGGGATCATGCTAGATCGTCGAAGTCTGCTTGCGGCCGCGGCCGGACTGGCGGTGGCACTGGCGGCTGTAGCCGCGTCTGCGGCCGAGCCGGTCAAGATCGGCGAGATCAACAGCTACTCACGCTTTCCGGGCTTCACGCTGTCCTACCAGAAGGGCTGGCAGCTCGCGGTCGAGGAGATCAACGCCAAAGGCGGCGTGCTCGGCGGGCGGCCGCTCGAGGTGCTCTCGCGCGACGACGGGGGCGAATCGTCCAACGCCGTGACGCTCGCCAATCAGCTGGTGGCAGGCGAGGGCGTGGCCTTGCTGGCCGGGACATTTCTTTCCAACGTCGGTCTCGCCGTATCCGACTTCGCCAAGCAGAAGAAGATCCTGTTCATCGCCGCCGAGCCGCTCTCGACCAAGCTCACCTGGGAGCAGGGCAACCGCTACACCTGGCGCCTTCGCCCTTCGACCTACATGCAGAACGCCATGCTGGCCAAGGCCGCGGCGGGGCTGGACGCCACCCGCTGGGCGACGATCGCGCCGAACTACGAGTACGGCCAGTCGGCGGTCGCCGAGTTCAAGAAGCTCCTGAGGGAGCTCAGGCCCGACGTCAAGTTCGTCGCGGAGCAGTGGCCGGCGCTCGGCAAGCTCGACGCCGGGCCGACCGTGCAGGCGCTGGCAGCGGGCGAGCCCGAGGCGATCTACAACGCGACCTTTGCGGGCGATCTGGTCAAGTTCGTGCGCGAAGGCACGACCCGCGGCCTGTTCGAGCGCCGCGAGGTGGTGAGCCTCCTGACCGGCGAGCCCGAATACCTCGACCCGCTCGGCGCCGAGGCGCCCAGGGGCTGGCTGGTCACCGGCTATCCCTGGGCGGAGATCAATACGCCCGAGCACAAGGCATTCCGCGAGGCATTCCAGGCGAGGTGGAACGAGCCGCCAAAGCTCGGCGCCGTCGTCGGCTATTCGATGATCCAGTCGATCGCCGCGATGCTGGACAAGGCCGGCTCGACCGACACCGACGCGATGATCGGAGCGATGGGCGGTCTCCAGGTCGACACGCCGTTCGGCCCCATCACCTGGCGGGCGATCGATCACCAGGCCACGATGGGCGCCTTCGTCGGTCGGATCGAGGTCGTGAACGGCCACGGCACGATGGTCGACTGGCACTACGTCGACGGCGCCACGGTGATGCCGAGCGACCAGGAGATCGAGGCGCTCCGCCCATCGGGCTGAGGCCTCCTCGCGGCTTGCGTCACGGGCGCGCCTCGCTGGAGGCCACGATCCGGTAGACCGCGCCGTCGAGGTCGACGAGGTACACTTCGCCCGCCGCGTCCTCGCCGAACGACGCGATCGACATCGAGGTTTCGAGCAGCACCGTCTGCCGACCATCCTTGAGCCCGAACACATCGCCGCTGCAATAGTCGCCAAAGATGTAGGTGCCGGCCAGCGCCGGTATCGCCTGCCCGCGATAGACATAGCCGCCGGTGATCGAGCAGCGACCGTCGTCGTGGCCGTACTCGGCGATCGGCATGGTGAGCGCCGCGAGGTCGACCTCGCCGTCGGCGGCGTAGCGGTGCGTGCCCTCGAACAGGTGCCAGCCGTAGTTGCCGCCGCGCTTGATGAGGTCGATCTCCTCGATCGCATTCTGCCCGACATCGGCTGCCCAGAGTTCACCGGTCTTGCGATCGAACGAGAACCGCCAGGGGTTACGCAGGCCGATCGCGTAGATCTCCGGTCGCCCACCGCCGCGGGCGTACGGGTTGTCCGTAGGGATGCCGTAGGGCTCGCCGTGATCGACGTCGATTCGCAGGATCTTGCCGAGCAGCTCGTTGGGATTTTGGGCGCGGTTCTGCGGATCGCCGGCCGAGCCGCCATCGCCCATGCCAATGTAGAGGAAACCGTCCGGTCCGAACGCAACCATGCCGCCATTGTGGTTGGCGTAGGGCTGCGCGATGGTCAGGAGGACCCGCTCCGATGACGCATCGGCGCGCCCGTCCGGACCGACCCTGTACTCCGCGATCACGGTCGCGCCGTCCGGGGCGCGGGTGTAGTCGACGAACAGGCGCCCGTTCTCGGCGAAGCGCGGATGGAAGGCGAGGCCGAGCAGACCCCGCTCGCCGCCCGAGCGCACCCGCGCCCCGATCTCGAGAAACGGCTGCGCGCCGCGCGTGCCGGGCTGGAGGACCAGAATCCGGCCGGTCTGCTCGACCACGAACAGCCGCCCGCTGTGGTCGCCGGCATGGGTGAGGTAGAGGGGCGAGGTCAGACCGTCGATCACCGGCTCGAGGCGGATCGACCCCTGCGGCCCGGCCGCGCCGTCGCAGGCTGCGACCAGCGCGAGCATCAGACCTGGCGCGGCACTTGCGCCGACTGCTCTCCGCCACGCCTGTCCCATGCCGTCCCCCTGCCGTAAGTCGGGCTCCTCGCGCCGGTGCGGACGATGCCGATCCTTGTGGCTCCTCTCCTCCATCGCGAGCCGTCCGAGGCTAGGACGTGCCCCGGGGCACGACAACGTCGCTCCGGCGCATGGCGGTCACGGCATGCGATCCTCAATTCGCCGTCTGCGTGGGCCATACTGTTGTCTTGAACGGCGTGATGTGTTTTTTATGCACGGCGGGAGGAAACATGAAAGTGCGTGCAGCGCCGGTAGCGAAGAACCGGCGATTTGGGCTCGGCGTTGGTCATGGGTTCCTGCTCGGCGCGCTTCTGGCGCTCGCCGGTTGCGGTGGCGGCCCGCCGGCCGGCCTTAGCCCCCATTTCAAGATTGGAGCGCCCTATCAGGCCAACGGCCGGTGGTACCACCCCCGGTTCGTGACCGAGTACGAAGCGATAGGCATCGCTTCCTGGTACGGCGAGGATTATGACGGCCAGGTGACCGCGAACGGCGAGCTGTTCGACATGCACGCGCTGACCGCGGCCCATCCGACCTTGCCGCTGCCGTGCGTGGTCCGGGTGACCAACCTCGAGAACGGGCGCAGTCTGGTGCTTCGGGTCAACGACCGCGGTCCCTTCATCGGCGGTCGCCTGATCGACCTGTCGATGGCCGCGGCGAGCGAGCTCGGCTTCGAGCGTCAGGGGTTGGCCAGGGTGCACGTCAGCTACCTCGGCATCGCGCGCCTCGACGAGGCGCCGATCCGACCGGGCGAGGCCCGGCAATACGCCCTCGCGAGCTGCAAGCTGCCGGAACCCGATCACCTGGTCTGCTAGGGCGCAGCGCTCGGGCCGCTGGCCAGCGCACGATACGCGACGGCGAAAGCGCGGGCGTTGGCGGCCACGGCCGCCGCGGTCATGCCGGCTATGTACAGCGCCGAGCCGAGGCCGAAGCCGGCGGCACCCGCCGCGACATAGGCGGCCATGGTCTCGGGCGCGATGCCGCCAACCGGCAGCAGCCAGACATCCTTCGGCAGCACAGCGCGCCAGGCCTTGATCACACTTGGCGGCAGAGCCTCGGCCGGAAACAGCTTGAGGGCGTCGGCGCCGGCATCGAGGGCGGTGAACGCCTCGGTCGGGGTCGCGACGCCCGGCACACAGAACAGGCCTCGCTGCTTGGCTGCGCGGATGATCGCCGGTGCGCCGTGCGGCATGACGATCAGGCGGCCGCCGGCTTCGGCGATCGGATCGACCTGAGCCGGCTGCAGCACGGTGCCGGCGCCGACCAGCACGCGCTCACCGAACGCGTCCGCGAGCCGAGCGATGCTGGCCAGCGGCTCAGGCGAGTTGAGCGGCACCTCGATGGCGAGAAAGCCAGCATCGATCAGAGCCGCGCAGATCTCGATCGCTTCGGCGGGCCGGATGCCGCGCAGGATCGCGATCAACGGCAGCGGCTCGAGGCGCCCTTGGAGGTCGTTCATCGAAGCAGGCCGGCGGCCCGGGCGATCAGCAGCTGACCGTGGGCGCTCGCGTCGGGCTGGCCGGCCCGGGTCCTGAACCCCACGGCCCCGATCGCGATCCGGTAGCGGTCGGCCAGCTGCGCACCTCCGATCAGGGTGATCTCGCCGCCACGCGCCGCCTCCGGCAGGCACGCGAGCGCCTCGGCGATCTCGCTGCCGATCAGCAGCCCGGACAGATAGGCGGCGATCGCACTCGCCGGCAGCTCGTCGAACAGGCCAAGCGTGCGCGTGCTGAACAGCCGCCGGAGCAGGCCGCCGCGGCCTTGGCGGGCGTAGGCCAGGCCGCGCGCGAAAGCGGCCTCGTCCGATGCCTCGCCCGCCATCAGGCGGCCGAGAATGCTGTGCTCCTTGAGCACCGCGAATACTTCGCCGGTCATGAAGGTCGCAAACCAGACGATGCGGCCGCCTTCAACGAACACCCACTTGCTGTGGGTGCCGGGCAGCACGATTGCCCGCCGCCCGCGCGCCTCGCCAAGCTCGCCGACAATCTGGGTTTCCTCGCCGCGAATCACGTCCGGCACGCCGTCCGCGCCGACCAGCGAGAGACCCGGGACGAAGTGAACCGCGCGCCTGGCCCTGGTGACGTGACGGACGAGCCCGCGGGCGAGCTCGGCGCTCCCGGCCGGGCAGGCGCAATAGGGCACCTCGACCCAGCCTTGACGGCTCGTGATCATCCCGGATGCGACCACCGGCATCTCTGGCGCCGCGGCGAGCCAGGGGCCGACCTCGCGCTCGAACACGGCCTCGAAATCGCCTTGCGGGACCTTGAGAATGCCGGCCGGCGCCGTCCTGGCCTCGAGGATGGCCCCGTCCGCGCCGATCCGATGGGCGCGAAAGGACGTCGTCCCCCAGTCGATGCCGATCAGCACTGGCGTCGATCCGCCCATGCGACTCGTCAACTGCCGCCCTCGACAGTGCCCCGGGTGCCTCTTCGAGTAGTCGGCTTCGGTGGCGCGATCAAGCCGGGTTGCCACGGTGGACGGCGGCAGGACGGCCCGTCCTGCCGCGGCCACTCCCAGACAAAGCGAGACCTCATCAACGAGGGGCTGTCCCGCTGACGCACGCTTCTAAATGAACAGGAACCAGCCGGCCAGGCCGAGCCCGGCGACGACCACCGCGACCACCAGGGTCTGGATCAGCGCCATCGCGCTCATCCGCTCCGCCGTTCCAAGCTGGAGAAAGACGAATCCGAGCACCAGGAAAACGATGACGTCGGCAAGGCTGTGCGTGATCCAATGGTGACCGGTCAGGGACGCCATGAAGTTGTTCAGTGGCTCGAACGCGTCCTTGATCCAGGCGAGGACCGTGTTGAACAGGACTGCAACCGCCGCGGCGAGGCCGAAGGCGGCGCTGGCAGGGTCGAGTTGCTGTGCGCCGGTGGCCATCATTCGACTCCTGCGACACCGGTGTGCACGAAGGCGACCTTGACGCCATAGTTGATGACGGCGCCGGCGCCTTCGATGGCAAGACCCGAGAGGGCGATCAGCGCGGCGACCGTGAGGACCATGCCCCGTGCGGGCCGGCTCGCCACCAGATTGGCTCGCGCCGCGATCGGAAGGTACAGTGCTAGGATCAGCGGGATGAAGAACAGGTGTTCTTTCGTCTCCATGACCAGACTGTGCGCCCAGGGCCAGGGCCTTTCAGGATGATCGCCCTTCTCCGGCGCGTAGTAGGTGACGTACCAGTAGCCGCCGAGAATCCAGGCGAGGCAGATGAACACGGTGACCAGCACCGCCATCGTTCGCAGACGGCCAAGGTTGCCGGGGGCGGCGTTCAGCGTCTCGACGAAGACCCAGACCGCAGCGATGATACCGAGGACGCCGAACGTTGGGTAGGCGAACAGGATGATGTCGCTCATAAAGTTCCCTTGCGAGATCAGCGGTCATCTTCATTGTGGCAGGCATCTGAACAAGCGAAATTGATTTGCATCAAACTAGCTATCCATGAGCGTCAGGCTACTGCGGCGACGAGAGCGTGGTAGGTAGTGGGTTGGATGGTCACGGCGTGCGCGATGACGCGGGCGAAGCGGTGGCTGATGGATTTGGCGGTGCGGCGGTTGAAGCGGAACACG
>JBKPDM010000313.1:0-7934 GCA_046727895.1 Pseudomonadota bacterium
TCCAAGCCCCGATACTCACCCGCCCTGGCCACGGGCCGCGGCCGCCCTCTACCCTCCGGCCTGTACGCGCTTCCACCCAGCGCCTCCGCCGTTACCCTTCCAGCCCCTTTCCGGGACCAGGGGCGCCGCTTCCTACCCGGACTCCCTCACGAGAATGCGGGTTGTTCTTCCTTGGATCTCAAAGCGCTGGAGGACGCGCTGAAGAAGGGGCTGGTGAACGCCAAGGTCGTGCCGGCGAAGACCTACGATGAGGCGATCGCCTTGCTGGAGGGTGGAAAGGCCGACGCGCTGGCGGCGGGCAAGACGATGCTCCTGGGGATCGGGAGCAAGCTCAAGGTTCCCGGGGCGCACGAGCTCTTGAACGACGACTTCGGGTACGTGCCCTACGCCATCGTCCTGCCGCTGGGGGCCAGCGGCCTCCGCCTGGCCGTGAACCGGGCGCTCTCGCAGATTTACAATAGCGAGGCCATCTCCGAGATCTTCCGCGGGGCCTTCGGTCCCAACGCGAAGCCCGGCGGGGCGTTGCTCGTCATGTACGGCCTCAACGTCTACCCCGAGTGATCGAGGGCGCCGGTTTGTTCTCCCTCGGATTAATGGTCCCTGGCGTCTAGGCGCAGGAAGCGCGCAGCGTTGTTGTAAAAGATGTCGCGCTTCTGCTCAGCTGTGAGAAAGTCCGCCGATTCGATCGTTTCGATTGCCAATCCAATCGTGTCCGGCCAAAGGATCTGGTCCGAACCGAAGAGAATCCGCTTTCCGAAGCCTGCTTCAACCAGGCGGCGGAGTTGAGCGTGAAAGTGTTTGCGCGGGAAGCCCCAGTCGTTTTGCGCAACGTCTACATACACCTGCGGATAGGAGTAGAGCAGCGCGATCATGTCATCCACAAACGGCGAGCCGTAGTGCATCACGTAGATGCGAAGCTTGGGATGCCGAACGAGCACCTCTTCCAAAAGCAACGGATTGCCCATGCCGACGCGGTATGCGGAATAGCCTTCAACATTCCGCCCGCCGGGCGGACCCTCGCCCATGTGGAGGCCGACCGGGATATCCAGTTCTTCAGCAAGTGCGAAATACGGCTCCAGGGCCGGGTCCGCCGGGCTCATTCCATCGTACTGGGGACCTACCTCGGCAAAGACTGCGATCTTGCCTTCCACAACCAGCCGGCGCAGTTCCGGCAAGGGACGGTACACGGGGCGTCCTTCAGGGTCGCGCTTAAGCTTAAAAGGGATAGCGGGAATGATGCGGTCAGGAGCTGCTGTGCGCCACGTCATCACCCGGTCCAGGGCGCCGGAGGTCACGGCTCGAATGTTGTACCGCTGAAGGGCGGCGAGCGACTGCCGCATCAGCTCCTCGTCCGTCCGGGATGCAATGAAGTTGGTGCCTGCACAGCTGAGACCTGAATCTTCAATGGTGAACGGCTTCCGAGTATCCCATGCGTTCCACACTATGTTCTCGTTGCTGGAGCAGACCCCAGGTGCGGGATCAGTTTCTGGTACCTTGAGGGCGTGCAAATGCATGTCGATAATCGGGGGATGTTCCTGGTTGGCTTGTGGCCATGACCGGCACTCTGCAAGAAGGAGTAGAATCACTGGACGACAGAGAGCGAGAGCAATGCACTTTTTCATGCGCATCTCCTCCACCGGCATGGGATCGATTATGCGCGCAGGTGTAAGATCAAGTGTTGGCTATCATGGCCGAGTCAATGAACTGGCGTTCGTGCATCACCGGCCCCGGGAAGAGACGCTCCGGGGCCGTCGAACCGAGAGGAGTCGCATGCTCGAGGCTGAGCTGACTGGCGCACAGCACTCCCCGGCGGGGCTTGGGCTGGCCTATCCAGCGGCTGCGGTGGCGGCATCGGCCATGGTCGCTGCGGCCGCAGTCTCCCTCTGTCTCTTCTCGCCCGTGGGGTGCAGCGGCTCGATGGCCCTGGGTCCTCGCGCGTTCGTTGCGGTGCTGTTCGGAGCGTGGGCGGGCTGGCGCGGGCTTCGAGGCCGCCGCGCGCTGAACGCCTTCCTCCTGCTCGAGGGGCCATGGCTGCTCTCGCTGGGAGTCATCGCCATCCTGCCCTTCTTCTTTACACCCCGGGATCCGGCCAAGTGGCCGTTCCTCGGGACCGTCCTCGGGCTGCACCTTCTGGACCTGGTGACGTGGGGCGCGGCATGGCTCGCGGTCTCGCGGCTTCGGCGCACGCGCGCTGCGAGCCCCTGACCTCTCCGACGGTCAGCGTACCTGGGCGCGGACGTCCATCCGGTTGTCGTAGACGGTCCTGCCTGCGCGCTGTCGGTGCCGCACACCCAAGACTCGCGCACCTCGTCGCACCATTTCCAGCGTCTCCGGCGCCGCCCCCTCTGGTGAGGCGGCGCCTCAGTTACCTCCGTAGGGAGGCACGCATGCGGTCCATCCATCTCCTGACGCCCGGGATCCCGGGCATCCTCGTCCAGCCAACCGGTGACTGGATGCGCTAGGCCGTCCACCTCTACGGCGACGAGGCAGTCGTCCGGGAGGGAGATCTGTCCAGCTCAGCAGAGTTCACGAGCGCCCCATCACGGCTCGCATTGCCCCAGGACAGTTGTTCGGTGATTCTCGGAAGCCTGATGCTGGGGCTCGCGACTCGAGGGTACGCGGCCGGACTTCTGGCCTTGCTGGGACTCTGGTCAGCACCGAGCACCCACGGTGCAGAAGACATCGCAGGGAAGTACGAGGTTGCGGGCACGGCTCACGTCGCGATTTCACCCTTCCCCACGCATGAATATCCCGGCGAGATGACGGCGACACTGTCCAGATCCCGTGCACCGGACGCCCTCGCCCTTCGGCTCGAAACGCGTGGCTATGCCTGCACGCTCCAAGTTCGACTCGCCAGTGACGGTTCCCTGCAGTTTCCCGACGGGGCGACATGCCCATTGGACGTGTCTCAGCCGGACGCTCGCGGTCACGTGGACGCGCAGCTACGCACCGCAAGAGCTCGAGTTGTCGACGACAGACTCGAGATGGACATTCGGTTCGACGTGAACGGAAGCATCCAGTTGAGGATTCCCTCGAGGACAATTCGGATACTCGGCGCCGAGGTTCAGACGCCGGCAACGTGGGCTCCGAGCGCACCCGTCCGTGGGACGGTTGCGGCCAACGGAAACGGGGTTCGGAAGCGTCAGAACTAGAGCGCGCTTCGCTCCAGAGGACGCCACCGCCCGCCGCGGGGACTGCGGCGGAAGAGACGACTGACTCCGTAGAGTGAAGAAGGACCGACCCAAGCCCGAACACCGCGGGTTGCGCCAGTGGCGGAACGGAAACGGAAACGGGCCCGAGCCGGTGATCGAGCTGCGGGAGAGCAGGGCTGAGCGAAGGTCGCAGCCTGAGCGGGCCGAGCTACTGAAGAGCGGGCGGGTCACCAGGTCCGATTTTTCGGCGGCCGAGGGTGACGCCGTTCTATTCGAGAGGAATGCTTCGTGCTGGATGCGAAAGACCTTCGCCGACCGATCAAGCCGCCACGCCCCAGAGCTTCCGAGCCTCCTCGGCGATCAGGTCGGGGAACTCCTCCGGGAAAAAGAGCTTCGCCCCGGGCACCCGCCGCACGCCCCGCGAGCGCGGGAAGAGGTGGTCGAGCCAGTCCGGCGACGAGGGGTCCATCACATTGTCGCCGGTTCCCCAGACGATCTTCACCGCGCCGGGGAAGCGCCCCAGGACCGGCTCGATCGCCAGCAGCGGATTCGGATCGAAGCCCGCCAGGAACTGATCGGCCTGCTGCTTCCGGAGCGGGCTCTTCACCAGCGGGGCGAGGTAGCAATCCAGCAACTCGTCGGTCAGGGTGCTCTCGGGGTAGGTGTAGGCGTCGCCGAGCTGGCCGGGAGAGCGGCAGAAGGCGTGATCGCGGTGCCAGGGGACCACGATCTCCTCGGTCTGCTTTCCAGCGCGCGCCAGCGGGATGTACTTCCGGATCGTCTTGGGCGGACAGTCGTCGTGAGCGTCGCAGTTGGTGAGGAGCAAAGTCCGGACCCGGGCGGGATTCTGCGCGACGAAGATCTGGGCAATGGCCCCACCATTATCGCTGGCGATCACGTCCACCGTGTCGATGGAGAGCGCATCGAGAAACGCTCTCAAACTCTCCGCGTGTGCCCGGGGAGACATATCGGCGCCGGCCGGTGCCTCGCTGTACCCCAAGCCGGCGAAATCCGTTACCCTTCCAGCCCCTCTCCGGGACCAGGGGCGCCGCTTCCTACCCGGACTCCCTCACGAGAATGCGGGTTGTTCTTCCTTGGATCCTGCCGGCCTCTTCCACAAGGCGATAAGCACGAGCGGCGAATACAACACCCTCTTCGGCGTTCCCGAGGCAACGCGGCCGAACGGCGCGGAGGACCTCGAGCTGCAGGACTGCAAATCACAGCTGCCGACGCTGCCGGAGGCGGAAGCCATCGGTGACGCCTTCGCCGCCGCGGTGGGATGCGGAGGTGTCGCAGATGTGGCCGCCTGCTTGAGCGCGGTGCCGGCCCAAACGGTCTCGGACGTCTCCGAGATTCCGGGAAGCGGATACCAGTATGGCGCGAAGGGGACGGTCGCGCCGACCCTCAATGGCACGACGCTCCCGATGACGCTCCGCGAGGCGCTCCAGACCGGGGGGGTCAACCGGGTGCCCGTCATCGCCGGCGTGGACCGCGACGAGAACCTCGTCGGCTTCCCAGTCACCGCAGCGGACTACGCCCAGCTCGTCCAGGCGCAGTACGGGACTCTCGCCTCGCGCGTCCTCGCGCTCTATCCGCTGTCACGCTTCAACTCTCCCTTCGTCGCCTGGCGAACCGTCGCGGCGGACTCGGATACCGTCTGCAGTGCACTGCGCACGGCCGAGGAGCTGTCGCGTTGGATGCCAGTGTTCGAATAGGAGATCGACTACGGAGACCCCTGGCCCCAAAGGTTCACCGGCGAATCGATGGGCGCAAGCCACGTGGCAGCGTGGAGCCTGACACCGGTCGCGAACCTCGACGTGAATCAGCAGGTGCTCCAGAACCAGGAGCTTGCCTTCGTGACGACCTTCGCGCGCACGGGCGACCCCACCGGAGATGGGACACCGATCTGGCACCCGTTCAGACTAGATCGGGACCGGGACCGTCGGCACGACGATGACGAGGGAAGCCCGCTCGGCCTCGTCATGTCGCTGAACGCCGGCGCCGACAGCCAGGCGACACTCCATGCCCAGATTGCCATGGTCCATCACTGCGGATTTTGGGATGAGGTGACTCCCAAGCCGGGACGCCACGGGCGCTGAGCCCCAGGCCCCTGCACTCCGAGGCCCGTCCGGAGGGACTCCACCGCCCCCCCCCCGGGGCCGGACTCGGCTGTCATCGCCGTCTACACCTTGAACGCGAGCACGTCGTATTTCTCGATGTGCGGCGGCTCGGCGAGCACCTCACCCGCCTTTGTCAGCAGGGCAGCGGCGACACGCCCCCAGAGGTGCGCGTTTCGGCCTTCCTCGCTGGCGAAGGTGTGGAAGATCGTGAACAGTCCCTGCGTCGAAGCGGACGGCGTACCGGCAGGCCAAATTCCCCGCGAGGCTTCCTGGGCGGTACGCGCGCTCGCGAAGCCAGTGGCGCCGACGAGTGCCGGCGGCGTTGGTTGGCGCGACGTCCTCGGAGTTCCTGGCGAGGACACCGGTCAGCGCCTCCACGCCTGCAATTTCTCGCACCAGAGAATTCCGGAAGATTCGTCGGTGCAACTGCCCACCTATGCAGAGACAAACGTCTCGTACAGCCTCAACCCCCGCGCCTTCCGCTGGTCCTTCCGCGGAAGCGGGTAGTCGGCGGTCAGCGGCGGCAGACCATGAGCGAAGTGGTTCCCAAGGCCAAGTAGATTTTGCCGAGCCGCTGGCCGCCCGGTTTTAGACCGGCCAGTGGTTCGCCGGGCCAGGCCGGTTCCTGCTTTTCCCTCGAAGCGCCGTCCGCCGCCAGGCGGGCACGGTGGGCGACATCGGTGCGCCTCTGTCGGGTGGAGTCCGGCCCATTAGGCTCGCGATGCTTCGGCCCGATGCCCACCACTCCGGTTTCAAACAAAGGCTCGCCAGTCGCCAAGGCCTGGGAGAAGCTTCACGAGGCAGAGGCCTCGCTGGCCGAGCTGCGCGCCGCGAAGACACTGAATGAGGCGGAGCGACGTTGGAAAGCGGTGCTGGTGGCCCTCAATGCGCTGTGGAAGAAGGCGAACCACGTGGCGGGTCGCTCCTCGGCCCGCGCAGGCGCAGGCCGGTGAAGCGTACGTTGTCTTGCGCGATGCAGAAGGCGAACGGCGAAGTGTCGTCGCACGAGCTGGGCAGCTCGCTCGCAGCGGCCACGCACGTGCGGATCTCGGGCCCCTGGTACGTGTACTTCCGATAGCCGCGCACAGTCACTCCCGCGCGGATTTCTTTGGGGAATGGGCCCTGGAGCACGAGCGGCTGTCGATCGTCGATCTCGATTACGGTGCCCCATCCCAGCGCGAGTGCCCAATCGAGCCAGGTCTCGCTTGTCACGCGGACGAACCCGCTCGTCGGTCGGGCCTGGGAGCCGTCGACTGCCTCGAAGCGGAAATACTCGGCGTCCGATGCTTCGCGGGAGCCAACGACGAGGGGCGTACGCGACGGCGTGAAGTCGTTCTGCGGCTCGATCGTAAACTCGCGCGTCACCCGGCCCGAGGCTTGGCCGCCCATGAGGATCGCGTCCCCGTCCAAGGCGAATCGCTGCGCTGGTGAGTCGTCGCAGTGCTGAAGCTCGAGGGGCTCACCGAGGACGACGCGCCCTCCGCGGACGCCGATGCAGAAGAGTGACTGCACGCGCAGTTCGACGTCGTGTGAGGCATCGACCTCTTTCACGCGCACCTGTTGCGCGATCGTACCGTTGCAACTGTAGATGAATACCGGCGCTCCCAATGCCCACCAGTCTCGACCACCGAAATCGAGGCACCTGTGGCCGAGATCGCGGACGTAGAAGTTCCGATCCGAGAGCGTTTCGCCGGGACGCGGGCCAGCTGGACGGGTCGGGCTGAGGCGAAGGCGTCGGGACGACGCGAGCGCGTACTCTGGCATTGGGAGCAAAGACGCCGAAGTAGCGGCTCCCTGAAAGGTGCGCGAGCCGGACGCTCCCGCACAGCACGGGAGCGCCCGGCGAGGTCTACCTGATGGGGGTGCCGTCGACGCTGGTCAGTCGTCGAGACCGTCCGTCGTTTCGCGCCAGGCTTTCGCGTTCGGGTCAAAGACGATGGGCCGCAGATAGTCACCCGGGTCGTTGAGGAACCAGACCTTGGGACGAATCTCCGCCGGCAGCTTCGCCACCTCCTCGTCGAGATCCTTCTTCGCGATGTAGCCGCACGCGTCGTGGTGAATAGGGATGAACAGCTTCTCCCGGACCGCATTCGTGTGCTGCGAGAATACGCTGCGGCCGGAGACCACGATGGACCCTATGCGGACGTCGGTCCGGGCGGGCAGGTTCGCGAACGCCTGCGGGACGCGGTCGCACCCAATCTCTCCACGGACCGCGCAGTCGCCGACGATGTATCCGGCGGTGTCCTCCCAGAGCAAAGCGAACTCGCCGACGCGAATCTGCCAGGCGACGGCGATGATACCGCTCGGAGGTCCGGCGGTCTGGTAGTCCCAGGAAAGCGGATCGTCGGGCGCGACGGGGTACTGCGAGAACGCCAGGCCAGGGGTCGTCTTGCAGGTCGCCGTGTTGAACGGGAAGGGCGGGTCCGCCACCGGATCCTTCGGTGCGCTCGAGTGCGGCTGCTTGACGGCCGTCATTCCCACGCCCGGCAACACGTCCTTCGGAAGCTCCGCGACGCTGCCGAGGTCGGCGCGCTCCGGGAACATGGAGATGCAGCGGAACGAGACGTCCGGGACCTCGTTCTTGATATCGCGGCAATGCTCGGCCGTGCCCGCGACGATGGCGTCCGGGTTCGCCCTCACGACCTGGGGCAGATCGCCGGCG
>JBKPDM010000314.1:0-21731 GCA_046727895.1 Pseudomonadota bacterium
CCCGAGGGCCGTGCAGAAATGCCACAGTGCGCAGCTTTTGTCTCGTGCCGGTTGATGACTTCTTTACTCAAAGCGCCAGCTTGTTACTCTAGGTTGTGGAAATTCGCCGCGATCGGAGTGGAGCGTTGCTGCGCTACGCACTGTTTCGCGGCTGCCACAGTCGGTGTGCAATCAGAGCGTCAAATGAAGCCGGATCAGCAGTCTCGAGCTAGTTCCCACTCGCAGCGGATGCTTGCCGCCGCTTGCCGTGCGCTGACGCTCCTGGTCGGCTTGCTGATCATGGCACCCGCGGCCCGGGCCGGGCTCGTCGACGACTTCAATGACCTCAGCGGCTGGTCGGCAAGCGCCTCGGATGGCGTGAAGGTCGAGCTGGCGCAGGACAATGGCTATCGCGGTATGGCCATGCGGCTCGACTTCGATTTCAAGGGCAACGCCGGTTACGTGATTGCCCGCAAGAAGGTCGCTCTGCCGCTGCCCGAGGACTACGCGTTCACGTTCTACATCCGCGGCGATGCGCCCGAGAACAATCTCGAGCTGAAGCTGATCGATGGCTCGGGTGAGAACGTGTGGTGGGCGACGCACCGCCATTTCGACTTTCCCGCCAAGTGGCGCAAGGTCACGATCAAGAAACGGCACATCGAGTTCGCCTGGGGGCCGGACCGGAGCGAGCTGAAGGAGGTCGCGACGCTCGAGATCGCCATCGCCGCCGGCCGCGGCGGCGCCGGATCGGTCTGGATCGACGAGCTAAGTTTCGCCGAGCGCGACCTCGGGCCGTACGATCTTACGCCGGACCTCAAGGCGTCGACCAGCGCCGAGGGCAGCCGCACCGAAGCCGTTCTCGACGCCGACCCGGCGACCGTCTGGCACAGCGGCACGGTCGCCGAGGAGCAGTGGCTCGAGATCGATTTCAAGAAGCTGCGCGAGTACGGCGGTCTGGTGATCGACTGGGACGAGCAGGACTACGCGAGGGCCTATGACGTCGAGATCTCCGACGACGAGCAGAACTGGCAGAACGTTTTTCACGTCGACGCCGGCAATGGCGGTCGCGACTACATCTATCTGCCCGAGACCGAGTCCCGCTATCTGCGGCTCGACCTGAAGCAGAGCAGCCGCACCGCCGGCTACGGCATCAAGACCATCGACATCAAGCCCTATCAGTTCGGCAGCTCGCCGGATCAGTTCTTCGGCGCGATCGCTCAGGACGCGCCGCGGGGCACCTATCCCCGATATTACTCCGACGAGCAGAGCTACTGGACCGTGGTCGGCGTGAGGGGCGATCACCAGAGGGCTCTGATCGACGAGGCGGGCAGGGTCGAGCCGGGCGAAGGCTGGGGGTCGATCGAGCCCTTCCTGTATCTTAACGACCAGCTGGTCACCTGGAACGACGTCCAGCCGACGCAGGAGCTCGAGGACGGCTATCTGCCGATGCCGAGCGTGACCTGGACTACCAAGGCGACGCGGGCGGGAGCTCAGCTGAAGATCACGGCTTTCGCCGCCGGCCAGCCGGCCGGCTCGTCGCTCTGGCTGCGCTACCGGGTCGGCAACGATTCGCCCGAGCCGCTGCAAGGCCGGCTGTTCCTGGCGCTGCGCCCATTTCGGGTCAACCCGCCCTGGCAAGCGCTCGGTCTGGGCGGGGGCGCGATGCGGGTCCAGGAACTCGCCTATGTCGACCGCGCCGTGGTCATCGACCGGGACAAGACGGTGATTCCATTGAGCCGGCCCGAACGGTTCGGCGCCGCTCGTTTCGAGGACGGCAGCATCACCGACTACCTGCGGCGCGGCACGCTGCCGGAGCAGGCCGCTGTGTTCGACAAGTTCGGTTATGCCTCGGGGGCGCTCGAGTTCGACTTCGATCTCGCGCCCGGCCAGGCGCGAGACGTCTTCCTGGTCGTGCCCCTGTACAAGGAGAGTGCGCGGCCGCCGGCCGCTGCGAGCGACGAGGACGCCGGCCGCATGTGGAACGAGGCATTCGCCGCGACCGCTGCCGACTGGCACCGCGCGCTCGATCGCGTGTCGATCGCGCTGCCGGGCGACGGCGAAAAGATCGTCGAAACGCTCAAGACCACGCTCGCCTACATCCTGATCAATGCCAATGGCCCGGCGCTGCAGCCTGGGCCACGTGCTTACCAGCGCAGCTGGATCCGCGACGGCGCGCTGATCTCCGCCGCGCTCCTGCGCATGGCGCATCCCGAGGATGTGCGTCGGTTCATCGAATGGTACGCGCCCTACCAGTTCGCCGACGGCGCTATCCCCTGCTGCGTGGACTCGCGCGGCGCCGACCGCGCGGTCGAGCACGACAGTCACGGCGAATGGCTCTATCTGTTGACCGAATACTACCGCTTCTCGCGTGATGTCGGCCTGCTGACCGAGATGTGGCCGGGCATCGTCGGCACGGTCGACTACATCGATCGTCTGCGGCAGGAGCGCCGCACCGCGGAGTACGAGCAACCCGGCAAGCGGATGTACTACGGCCTGGTGCCGAAATCGATCAGTCACGAGGGTTACATCCAGAACCCGGTGCACTCCTATTGGGACGGGCTGTTCGTGCTCCTCGGGCTGAAGGACGCGACCCAGGTCGCGACCATCCTCGGCGAGGACGCCCACGCCGCCGCCTTTGCGCGCATGCGCGACGAGTTCCGCGCCGATCTCTATGCCTCGATCGCACTCAGCATGCAGCGCCACGGCATCGGCTACATCCCGGGCGCGGCCGAGCTCGGCGATTTCGACTTCACCTCGACCGCGATCGCCGCGGATCCGGTCGGCGAGCTGCGCAACCTGCCGGAGCCGGCATTCCGGCAGACGTTCGAGCGATACTATCGCTACTTCACGGCGCGCAAGAACGACCAGACCAACGATCCCCAGTTCGAGCGTTATACGCCCTACGAGTTCAGGATCGTCGGCCCGCTGATCCGGATGGGCCTGAAGGAGCAGGCGTTCGAGGTCCTGCGGTTCCTGCTCGAGGGCCAGCGGCCGGCCGCTTGGAATGGCTGGGCCGAGGTCGTCTGGCGCGACCCGCGGGCGCCGAAGTTCATTGGCGACCTGCCGCACAGCTGGGTCGGCGCCGAGTACATCCGCTCGGTCCGGACCATGTTCGCCTACGAACGCGAGGGCGATCAGGCACTGGTCGTGGGCGCGGGGCTCTTGCCGGATTGGGTGCTGAGCGATGCCGGGGTCAGCGTGCGCCGCCTGCCGACCTACTATGGCACGCTGAACTATTCGATCCGACCCCGCGACGACCACGAGCTGGTGGTGACATTGAGTGGCGATGTGGCCGTGCCGCCGGGCGGGATCGTGCTCTCCTCGCCGCTCGACCAGCCTCTGGCCGGAGTGACCGTCAACGATCGCGAGATTCAGGGCTTCGGCGAGCGTGAGGCCGTGATTGACCAGTTCCCTGCGACGGTGGTTCTGCGCTACTCTACGCCGCCGTCGTCCCCCGCTGGTGAACGCGGGCTCAAGAACGCCTCGCGGGAGCCGGAGGACGAAGGCGCGTCCAAGCCGAAAGGCTAGCGGAGCCTGTCCTACGCATGGCGAGTCCGTCCGATTCGGACCGTGCGATTCGTCACCTCGACCGCGCGCGCCTTTGGGATGCGCGGCCGAACGTGCAGCGGCTCGCGAACACCCGCTACAGCCTGCTGATCACCGATGCCGGCGGCGGCTATTCCGAGTGTGACGGCATCGCGCTGACACGCTGGCGGGCGGACCCGGTCGAGGATGGCGAGGGTTATTTCGTCTACCTGCGCGATCTGGACAGCGGCCGCTTCTGGGCGATCGGCTACCAGCCGACGGCGGGCGATCCCGAGCGCTACGATGTGTGGTTTGCTCCGGATCGCGCCGAGATCCTGCGCCTCGAGGACGACATCGCGGCGACGCTCACGGTCACACTCGCACCCGAGGCCGCGCTCGAGATCCGCCACTGCCGCCTCGAAAACCGATCGTCGCGGCCGCGGCGGATCGAGGTCACGAGCTATCTCGAGGCGGTGCTGCAAGGTGCTGCAGGCGATGCCGCCCATCCGGCCTTCTCCAAGCTGTTCGTTCAGACCGAGGCGGTGCCCGAGCAGCGAGCGCTGCTCGCGACCAGGCGCCCGCGCGGTGCCGACGAGCGGACCTTCTGGCTGGTCCACTGGTTGGTTGGCGAAGACGTTGCCCTAGCTGACCTCCAGTTCGAGACCGACCGGCAGCGCTTCATCGGCCGCGGCCGATCGCTCGCGGCGCCCGCAGCACTCGAGACGGCTGAGCCCCTCTCGGGCAGCGTCGGCAACGTCCTCGATCCGATCCTCAGCCTGCGCGCGGCCCTCGAGCTGCCGCCCGGCGCGCAGAAGGAGCTGGCCTTCGGCCTCGGCCTCGCCGGCGCGCGGGCCGCCGCCCTCGACCTCGCCGCGAGCCATGCGAGGCTGGCCGACGTAGCTCAGATCCTCGGGCCGGCGGCGCCCGCAAGGGTGACGGCGCCGGCAGGGGGCGTTCCCGCCCCGCGCTACCGGCCGGCGAGCTTGGCGGAGCCCTGGAGCACCCCGGCCGCCGAGGAACTCCTGTTCGACAACGGTTTCGGCGGCTTCGCGGCCGGCGGGCACGAATACGTCATGCGCATCACGCCCGCGCATCGGCCGCCCTTGCCCTGGACCCACGTGGTCGCCAACGAGACCATCGGCTTCATCATCTCCGAGAGCGGTGCCGGCGTGACATGGTCGCGCAACAGCCGGGAGAACCGGCTCACGCCCTGGTACAACGATCCGGTCAGCGATCCGCACGGCGAGGCGATCTACCTGCGGGACGAGGACGCCGGCAGCTTCTGGTCGCCCATGCCGGGGCCCGTACCGGCCCCCGCGTCCTGCACCGTCCGCCACGGCTTCGGCTACTGCCGTTTCCTGCAGACCAACGCCGAGCTCGAGCAGGAGGTCTGTCTGTTCGTGCCGCCCGGGGCGTCGCTCAAGGTGACCGGCATCAGGCTCAAGAACCTCGCCGCGCGGCCTCGTCGCGTGAGCGTCTTCGCTTACGCCCGGCTGGTCCTGGGCGGGCTGCCGGCGGAGACGGCGGGTTCGGTCGAGACCTCCCTGGACCCGGAGACCGGCGCGCTCCTGGCAGAGAACCCCAAGCGCGGCGAGTTCTCGGACGGTGTCGCCTTCGCGGCCGCTGTGGTACCGGCCGGCGCCCAGGTGCATCACACGGCCGATCGGACCGCGTTCATCGGCCGGAACGGCAACCCGGCACGTCCGGCCGCGCTGATGTCCGCACCGGTCCTGGACGGACGCACGGGCAAAGATCTCGACCCCTGCTTCGCGCTCCAGGTCCACCTCGAGCTCGCGCCCGGCGAGACCAGGGAGATCGCCTTCCTCCTTGGCGAAGGGGGTGGTGCCGACGCCGCCTGCGCCCTGATCCGCCAATACGCTTCCCTGGCCGAGATCGACCAGGCCTTCGATGAGATCTCAGCCTTCTGGCGAGACCTGGTATCGAGCGTTCAGGTCCGGACCCCGGCGCCGGCGCTCGACCTCATGGCCAACGGCTGGCTGGTCTATCAGATCCTCTGCTGCCGGCTCTGGGCGCGTTCCGCCTTCTATCAGTCCGGGGGAGCCTTTGGATTCCGTGATCAGCTCCAGGATGCGGCCGCGCTGGTTGAGATCCGGCCCGAGCTGACCCGGGCGCAGATCCTGCTCCATGCGGCGCACCAGTTCGTCGAGGGCGACGTCCTGCATTGGTGGCACCCACCGCTCGGGCGCGGCACCCGTACCCGCTTCTCAGATGATCGGCTCTGGCTGCCCCTCGTGGCGGCCCGCTACGTCGCGAGCACGGGCGACGAGGCGATCCTGGACGAGACGGCGCCTTTCCTTAGCGCCCGCCCGCTCGAGGACGGCGAGGATGAGGCTTACCTCGTGCCAGAGGATTCGGGCGAGCGTGCGAGCGTCTACGAGCATTGCTGCCGGGCGCTCGACCGCTCGCTGACCACGGGCGCCCACGGCCTGCCTCTGATGGGCACGGGCGACTGGAACGACGGCATGAACCGGGTCGGCCGCCTCGGCCGCGGCGAGAGCGTCTGGCTCGGCTTCTTCAGCCACACCATCCTCGGCCAGTTCGTCCCGCTCTGCCGGGCGCGTGGGGAGGCGGCGCGGGCCGAGCGCTACGAGGCCTATCGCGCACGTCTTGGCGTCGCTTTGAACGAGGCCGGTTGGGACGGCGCCTGGTACCGGCGCGCCTACTACGACGACGGCACGCCGCTCGGGTCGGCAGCGAGCGAGGAGTGTCGGATCGACGCGATCGCACAGGCCTGGGCGGTGATCTCGGGGGTGGCGCCGCCCGAGCGGGTCGAGCAGTGTCTGGACGCGCTCGAGGCTCTGCTGATCTCGGACCGGGACCGGCTGATCCGACTGCTGACGCCGCCCTTCGATCGCAGCGCCCACGATCCCGGCTACATCAAGGGCTACGTGCCGGGGGTACGCGAGAACGGCGGCCAGTACACCCACGGGGCGCTCTGGGCCGTGCAGGCGCTGGCTTTGGCCGGGCGTTCGGCGCGCGCGGCGGAGCTCCTCGAGATGCTCTCGCCCGTCAGTCATGCGCGCACGCCCGAGGACGTGGCGACCTACCGGGTCGAGCCTTACGTGGTCGCCGCCGACGTCTATGGCGCGCCGCCGCACGTCGGCCGGGGCGGTTGGACCTGGTATACCGGCTCCGCGGGCTGGATGTTCCGCCTGATTCTGGAGACGCTTCTCGGGCTCACGCTCGAGGACGGCAAGACCCTCGTGCTGCAGCCGCGCCTGCCAGCGAGCTGGCCCGAGTGCGAAGTGCGCTGGCGGCGGCCGGGCGGCACCGAGACCTACGTCATCGCCATGACCAACCGCGGCCAGGGCGGCGGGGTGATCGGCGCGACCCTGGACGGGAGCTCGCTCGAGGTGCGGCGCGGCGCGGCGCGCGTGCCGCTCGTCGGCGACCGCGCATCGCACCGGGTGCAGGTCGAGCTCGACTGAGGCTCTCAGTCGAAGAAGCGCTCTTCGGCCAGCATCGGCAGCACCTTCGCCGCGATCGGATCGGCGGCGAAATCACGCTGCACCACATGATCGGCGAGGTGATTGGCGATCGCGATGAACAACATGCCCTGGTCGAGGGTCAGATAGCGCAGCGCCACCCTGCCCGACTTCGGGTCGACCGCGTCGTAGAAGCCGTAGGCGCCATAGATGGCGTAGCGGCGCGCGAGCTCGCGGAGGTTTTGAATTGCGGCCTCCGGCGTGACCTCGAGCGCCAGCGCCGAGGCGTAGGGCGCGACCACGCCATCAGGGTAGCCAAGGACGCCGAGGTAGGGGACGCCGAACTCGCCATAGCCGTCGCCCGCGGCGGTGGCGCTCGGTGACATGCCCCAGACCGGATCGCCCAGCACCTCGAGCCCGTGGCGGCGCTGGAGAGTGGCGTGAACGACGTCATTGCGGCCGAGGCTCTCGGGCGCAAAGGCGCTCTCGTCGACCACGAGGGTCGGCATCAGCGCCTCGAACATGCTGCCCCCCCAGGACGGCAGGTAGCGGTCGCCGCCGTGCTCGTACCAGCCACCCATGAAGGTCTGGCCACGGATCTGCTTCGCCTGGCGCCCCTTCGGCGGCTGGGTCTGCCAGGTCTCCTCCGGCGGCAAGGTGCGCATCAGCTTGAACCAGTGCGCCTCGGGCACGTCGCCCTTGCCGATCGCGATCAGGCTGAGCACCCTCGCCTCGGTGTAGAGCAGCCCATAGTGGTACTGCGACGCGCAGCCGAGATTGACATAGTAACCGTGGCTCATGAGGCCCTCGGCGGGGTCGTACAGCCAGCCGTAGTCGCCGTCCTCGATCAGCCGGCCCGCCCGCTCTGCGAGCTCCGGGAACGCCGAACGCGTCACCATGAGGCCGGCGGTCAGCCAGCTCGAGTCGACCGAGGAGACGAAGTTACTGGTCCGCTCCAGGGTCGTCGTGTCGTAGTAGTTGTAAAAGAAGCCGTGCAGGCGCTCGAGTTTGCCCAGGGTCGAGAGGGTCTGGTCGATCAGCGCGAGAGCCTCCGGCCGGCCGAGCACGCCGAGCTTCTCGGCGCCGACCACGGCCATCAGCCAGATCCCGATAGTGCTGGGGCTGGTGTAGTCGCCGACCTCGGCCCGGGACGGCTCGACCCCGCCCTCGGCGAACGTCACGTGATCGACCGGCAGGCCGTGCTCGCCATCGACCAGTGCTGCGAGGCCCTGCCAGCTGTCGCGCGCGACCTGCATCAGGAACGCAGCGTCGTCCGCCGCCTGCGGCGGCGCCACGGTCAGAGCGCCCGGCCAGCCGCGAAGCCGTCGAACGGCCGCTGCGCGCACCGCCGCATTGTCGCCCTGCGCCTGCTCCCATGCGTCCTTGCGCGGGGTCGGGACGGGGTCGGCGGCGGAGGGTCCGGAGCGGCCGGTCCGGATCAGGGCGACATTATCTAAGTAGATCGCGCCTTGCGCGACGTCGGTTCGCCGCGAATCGAACGTGAGGATGAACTCGTCGAGCCCGGTCCAGGCGTGGATTCCGCTCATCAGGCTGAGCGGCACCCGGACGTCCTGCCACTGATCGCTGACATCCTCGATCAGGGAGCCGCCGCTCTCGATCATGC
Source organism: Pseudomonadota bacterium (assembly GCA_046727895.1). GTDB lineage: Bacteria > Pseudomonadota > Alphaproteobacteria > Geminicoccales > Geminicoccaceae > DATAOG01. Next base: position 8,575 of record JBKPDM010000314.1, read on the forward strand.
CGGGATGGTTCGGGAGCGGCCGCTCGAAGCCGACCTCGAACGAGGGCGCAAAACCCGTCGCCGGATCGCCCCTGACCCTCAGCTCCAGATGGTCGTAGGCGCTGGCGTCCAGCCGGTCGAGCTTGATCCGCAAGCCGACGCGGGCGCGCCGGCCGCGATCGAGCCGATAAGATACCCGCAGCCCGCGCGCCTGCTGGTCGGCTCCGTCGGCGACCAACGTTTGTTCGGCCGCAGCGCCGGGGTCGCCCTCGGCGAAGCTTTGAATCGCGCCGTCCGGGCCGTCCCGTTCGGCATCGTACAGGGGCAGGCGCGCCTGCACCTGATCGGGCGAACTCTGACGGTTCGGGCAGGAGCTGGCCCAGACGACAGTACTGCCGTGCACCACCAGGACGAGCAGGACGAGCACAGCCAGGCGAAACACGCCACCCGGCCCGCCGCCATGACGGCGACGGGTCATGACGACCCAGCGCTCCGCCTACTGCGTGCTCGACGCCTTCGGCTCGCCATCGGCATGAGCTGCGGTCCGCTCGGCATCGACCGGCAGGTCCTCGATCTCGCGACAGTCGGCCCCGGCGCAGTTCAGGAGCTCGGCCAGGCGCGCCTCCAGCACCGCGACGGACAGCGGCTCGGCCCGGCCCGGCCGACTGTCGAGCTGGTAGGGATCGTTATGGAGATCATAGAGTTCCCGATCGCCGTCACCATACTCGACATAGAGCCGATCGGCGGTCCGGATGGCGTCGAAGCGGGTCGGCCCGGTCATCTCGTGGGTCTCGAGCTCGCGCCGCTGGATCAGGAAGCTCTGGCGCCAGGGCCGGTCCGGCTTCGCGAACAGCGGCAGGAAGGAGCGGCCGTCGACGAAGCTCGGCGGCGCGACACCGGCAATCTCAGCAAAAGTCGGCCCGAAATCGTTGTTGAGTACCATCGCCTCGATCCTCCGCCCGGCGGGCACGCCCGGGCCGCGCACGATCGCCGGCACCCGGATGTCCTCCTCGTATGCGGTGGTCTTGCCAGCAATCATCCGGTGCTCGCCCATGTGGAAGCCGTTGTCCGAGGTGTAGATGATATAGGTCGAGTCGAGCTGCCCGGTCTGCGCAAGCGTGTCGACGACGGTCTCGATCATGTCGTCGATCGCCTGCAGCGAGCGCAGGCGGGCCCGATAATGCTTCTCCATCGCCTTGATCTGGGGGCGGCTGAGCCGGGGCAGGTTGCGGATGATCGAGGGCTTGTCGGTCACGTCGGGCTCGTCGAACGAGGTAGGCCTTGGCAGCGGCGTGTCAAGGAACAGACCGTCGTGGCGCCGGGCCCAGGTGGCCGGAGCGTGCGGCGTGTAGGTCGAGAGGTAGAGGAAGAACGGCTGCCCCGCCGCGACCGCCGCGTGAATCGTGCGGACCGCCTTACGGGCGATCACGTCGGTCAGGTAGTCCTCGGCTCGGTTGCCGTAGCGCACGATCGCGCCATTCTCGTTCAGGATGTAATTGTAGTTCGACCAGTTGTCGCCCCCGGCGTACCATTCGTCCCAGCCGGGCTGAACGCCATCGGCGCGCGGCTCGTATTGATTCAGATATTTACCGTAGAATGCCGTGTGATATCCGGCGGCGTGCAGCCAGGTCGCGATGGTCGAATTCTCGAGCCCGAGTGCGTGGAACTTCTTGAACCCCCCGGTCGGCAGCTGGATACCCTCGATCTGGGTGTTGTGAGGGTACTGACCGCACAGGATCGTGGCCCGCGACGGACAGCAGAAGGAATAGGTCACGAAGAAATTGTCGAAGGCCGTGCCCTGGTCCTCGAGCAGCGCTTTGGTCTTGGGCATGTGGGCGTGGATCTTGACGTCTTCGTCGTCGCTCAGAATGAACACAATGTTCGGCCTGATGGATGGCTGCTGCGCCAGCGCGAGGGGCGCCGGAGAGAGCCCTACGGCAAGGCTGGCGGCCAGCAGCAGCCGGCGCGCCCTTACATGGGTGCGGTCAGAGGACATGTCGCGCTCCATTTTTTACTATTGCGGGCAGGCCGGGGCCGGCAGGAGCCCGGCGCGCGGACAGACGACCGGCGCCCGGCGTCCTCGGTCCTGCGCCGCCACCTGGCGGATGGTGCCGTCGCCGAGCGGCCGATTCTCGAGCTCGCGGCATTGCGCGCCGGCGCAGCGGGCGAGCTCGCCGAGCCGCGCCGCCAGCGCTCTCTTCAACGACGGATCGGCGCGCTCGATCACGTTGTCGAGCTGGTCGGGATCGACCAGGACGTTGTACAGCTCGTGCTCGCGGGTACCGTACTCCATATAAGTCCATTCGGGCGTGCGCAGGCCCTCGAGATAGGCGTGCCGCTCGAGCTGGTCGCGTTTGATGCCGTGTTGCTCTGCCAGCTGGATGTACTGCTCCTCGAGCTGGCGGCGCTCGACCAGAAAGCTCTGGCGCCAGGGATGTCCCGGGTCGGCGAGCAGCGGCAGGAACGAGCGGCCGTCGACGAAGTCGGGCGTCTCGATCCCGGCGACGTCCGCGAAGGTCGGCGCGAGATCGATGTTGAGCGCCATGGCGTCGATGTGCGCGCCCTTCGGCGCCCCCGGCCCGCGCAGGACCATGGGCACCCGGATGTCCTCCTCGTAGGTCGTGTCCTTGCCGGCGATCATCCGGTGCTCGCCCATGTGGAAACCGTTGTCGGAGGTGTAGATGACGTAGGTCTGGTTAAGAATCCCCGTCGTCTTGAGCGCGTCGACGATGCGCTCGACCATGTCGTCGACCGCCTGCAGGGAGCGCAGCCGGCGGCGGTACTCGTCCTCGAGACAGGCGAGCGCATGGCCCTCGAGGTGCGGAAAGCTCCGGATCACCGCCGGCTTGTCGCTGACGTCGGCCTCTTCGAAGGCCGGCGGGCGCGGCAGCTGGGCATCGCGGAACAATTGCAGGTGGCGCGGCGCCGCGGCGGCCGGGCTGTGCGGCACGAACGGCGCGACGTAGAGGAAGAACGGCTGCCCTGCCGCGGCCGAGCGCCTGATCACCTCGACCGCCTTGCGGGTCAGGACGTCCGTCGCGTAGTCGTCCGGCTGGGCCCCATAGGCGACGATCCGACCGTTCTCGTTCAGTTTATAGTTGTAGCCCAGATGGCCGCCGGTGCCGCCGGCATACCAGTCGGTCCAGCCCGGCGGCACGCCGCGTTCGGGCTCGTAGCGGTTGAAGTACTTGCCGAACAACGCGGTGTGGTAGCCGGCCGCCTGCAGCCAGGTCGCGATCGTCGATCGCTCCAGGCCCCGTTGGCGCACCTTCTCGTAGCCGCCGTAGGGCAGCTCGTTGCCCAGGACCTGGGTGTTGTGGCCATACTGGCCGCGCAGGATCGAGGCCCGCGACGGGCAACAGAACGCATAGCTGACGAAAAAATTATCGAACGTCGTGCCCTGGTCCGCCAGCAGCGCTCTGGTTTTGGGCATGAATTCGTGGATCGCGACGTCCTCGTCGTCGGTCAGAATGAGCACGATATTCGGTTTTGATGACTGTAGTTGCGCCGCCGCAGACGCGGCCATGGTGCAACAGGGTAGGATGGCGAGCGCGATGACCAGCACCGGCCAAGCGCTTGTAGAGGCGCGTGAGGACAACATCGGGCGCTCCGGCTCTGGCTTGGGTCCGGGGTCTATCCGGGCCGATGACGCTCAATTCGAGACGGTCAAATGGCGGCTGCGAGCCGGCCGGCTGCGCCGCCATGCCGCCGGCCGCTTCGCATGAACTCGGGCGCCGAACGCCCGGCTGCGTCTCCAAGCCACGACTCGGGCGGGCGCCCATGCCTCCGGTCGTCCATGCGAAAGAAATCCCTGATGAGTACGGCGAAGCTTGCATCGTGAGGTACTGGCGGTTGACAAAGACATGGTCTCTCGGCCGCGGTGAGATCAACCCCGAATCGCGCGTGCTGCCAAAACCCATCACCCGGTGTTGCATGGAAGCCACGACATCAACTAGGCCGGCACCATATCTGGCAGCAAAGTGTTGCAAAATTGCAGCATGGCGGCTTCGAATCGCGTGTTCGCGGAGACGAGCACCGGACCTGCGCGCCACGGGGTCTGCGAGCTGGCATCGCTCCTTGCGCCGATCGGTTGCTCCGGTACGTCGGATGTGCTGCAGCTGCGCGACGTTTCTCCGGGCGCGGCGGTGGAAGTGCGAGCGGGTGCCGCTAGGCAGCCGGACCGTTGTTCGAGCCCACCTCGAACACGGCACCCTCGCAGCCGCGGGAGACGCGGAACGCCGGCTTGAGCTGCCCCATCGCATCCGCGAGCAGGCGGTCGAGCATGTCGTCGTCGTGGGAAGGGTCGTGGTGGAAGAGCACGATTTCTTTGGCGCCGACCCGGGCCGCGAACTCGAAGGCGTGGCGGTAGGTGCTGTGGCCCCAGCCGACGCAGTGCGCGTACTCCTGGTCGGTGTACTGGGCGTCATGGATCAAAAGGTCGGCGCCGGCCGCGAGCTCGTAGCCCGAGGTCCATTCCGGCTCGAGCCACTGGCCGTCCTTCAGCCCGAGCACGGGTTCGTGGTCGGGCAGGTAGGCCATGATCCGGCCGTGCTCCTCGATCCGGTAGCCGACGGTCGGGTTGGGGTGGCAAACCAGTGCCGTTCGGATGCGAAACGGGCCGATCGCGAATGGCGCTTGCGGCACCTCGTGGCAGATGATGCCGGGCAAGTCACGCAGGTGCACCGGGAACAAGGGCGGCGACAGGTAGCGCGACAGCCTGGCCTCGAGCGAGAGCGTGCTACTGCCCGGGCCCCAGATGTGGACCTCGATCGCGGGATTGTAGAGCGGGCCGAAGAAGCCGAGGCCCTGGATGTGGTCCATGTGCAGATGGGTCAGCAGGATGTCGACCCGCCTGGTGACGGGCGCGATCTGCGCGCCGAGCCGGCGGACGCCGGTGCCGGCGTCGAGCACGAGCAGCGTGCCGTCGTCGGCCTGGACCTCGACCGTCGAGGTGTTGCCGCCGTAGCGCGCGGTTTCCGGGCCGGGGGCGGCGACCGAGCCGCGGGTGCCGAACAGGGTGACGTGCATGGTCAGTCGATCTCCCAGAACAGCGCCGCCGCCCCCAGGAACTCGCCCTTGAGGCCCTGGATCGGGATCGCCGCCACCTCGATCTGCCGGCGCTTGCCGTTCAGACCCTGAATGTAGAAGCGCTTGTAGGCCGGCCGCCGCCTGGCGAGCGCTCTCATCAGCGGCAGGTCCTCGGGCGCAATCGGCTGGCCCTGATCGTCGACCGGGGTGAAGACCGAGGCCCAGACCGCGGCCGGCATGGCGCCGGTCTCCTCGAACCGCCGGCCGAGGATCGCCTCCGCCGGCTCGTTGTAGAACAACAGATCGCCCTTCGGGTCGACCAGGAACAGCGGCACGCTCAGATAGCCGGCCAGCTGCCGGGTCAGAATGATCTGGATCGGCAGACTCATCCGCCCTCCTTCGTCGGACGCAATTGTTCGCCCGATCGCGCCGGCACGCAACCTCGAAGAGGGGCCGGCCGGATAGAGCGCAGCTCGCGGCGGGCGCTCGGGTCTCCGCGCTACCACTTGCGTCCGCCTAAAGGGGGACCAGGGGCGCTGATCGATCCGGGTCACTGGCGCCCGGCGATCGGCCTTCCGCGGCGAGGCCCAGCCGCTGTCGTCAGCGCGCGGCCGCAGGTCCCGGTGCGGCGACCGAGCCGCGGGTGCCGAACAGGTCATGGTCACTTGATCTCCCAGAACAGAGCCGCCGCGCCAAGGAACTCGCCTTGCAGGCCGGTGATCGGGATCGAAGCGACCTCGATCTGGCGCCGCACGCCGTTCATCCCTTGGAGGAAGAACCGCTTGTAGACGGGGCGGTGTTGGGCCACGGTAATCATCAGGGGCCGGTCGGCAGGTGGGATGGGCTGGCCGTGATCATCAAGCGCAGGCAAAATCGCTGACCAGACCGCCGCGGGCATCGCGCCGGTCTCGTCGAACCGCCGGCCGAGGATCGCCTCGGCCGGCTCGTTGTAGAACAACAGATCCCCTTTCGGATCGACCAGGAACAGCGGCACGCTCAGATAGCCGGCGAGCTGCCGGGTCAGGATGATCTGGATCGGAAGGCCCATCCACCCCTCCTCCGTTGGGGGCAATTGTTCGCCCGATCGCGTCGGTTCGCAACGATTGAATGACCGCAGCGTGCCGCTCAGAGGGAGAAGCCCTGCGTAGAGCAGTGGCATTATGATCCATGGATCGGGGGCCGAGCGCCTCCTACAATGAGTAGGGCAAGTCCCTGGGACAAGGTTGCGACATGGGAACGTGACTTCTATCGCGGGCTCGTGGAGTCGGAGCGCGAGCGCGAGAGATAATTCCCGACTGTCGGCCATTTCGCGACCGGCGACCGGGCCGGGCTGCCGCAGACCATGGTCCGGCGGATCGTCTAGCGGTGCTGAACGCCGCCACCGAGCTGCGCCAGATCGGGCTTCCCGGCTACGGGCTGCATCCGCTAAAGCGAGACCAGCGCGGGCGGTGGTCGATCTGGGCGACGGGGGCCTGGCGACTGACCTTCCGCCCGGAGAGCGGCGAAGTCGTCGAGCTCGACCTCGAACAGTACCATTGAGGTGCCTCCGGTGCCTGGCATGCCGCGCGTGCATCCGGGCGCGGTGCTGGAAGAGATCCTGGTCGACCATGGCCTGACCGTGGTCGACGCTGCGGCGCGGCTCGGTGTGTCGCGGCACCGCTGCATCGGCTGCTGGCGGGGCAGCAGCGGGTGAGCGCGAAGATGGCGCTCCGCCTCGGGCGACTGTGCGTCAACGGCCCCGAGATCTGGCTGAACCTTCAGACGCAGTACGACCTGGCCCAGGCGCGGGCGCGCTCCGGTGCCGAGCTCGAGGCGGTCGAGCCGCTGTCCTAGATCTATCCGGTTTCGAGCGTCAGCTCCGCGATCATCGGGGCGTTACCCGCGGCCAAGCCGCCGTCGGTCACGAGGTTGGCGCTGTTGAGGAAGGCGGACTCGTGAGCGGCGAGGAAGGCGATCACGGCGGCGATGTCCTCGGGGCGGCCGACCTCCTGCACGGGCATCGATTCTTGACCGCATTGCGTGCCAGTACAAGGTCTGCGTGTCGTGACGACCTGCGCCATAGCGATGCTGGTTGGTTCAGTCACCCCGCGCCGATGGGAGGGCAGCAATGAACGTGGCACTGGCCAGTGACTGGTACCGGATCCGGCGCGTCGGCGACGACGTCACCTGGATCTTCGAGCCGCACATCAGGGAATTTTATCGCTGCAACCTCTGGCACGTCCGCGGCCGCGATCGTGACATGCTGGTCGACAGCGGCATGGGCGTGGTGAGCCTACGGGAGCGGGTCGCGCTGGTCACCGGGCGGCCGCTGGTCGCGGTCGCCAGCCACACCCACTTCGACCACATCGGCGCGCACCACGAGTTCGCGGACCGGGTGGTGCACCCTGCCGAGGCGGAGCTGCTTGCCGCCCCGACCCGCGCCAATACCCTCGCCGATCCCTACGTCACCGACGACATCTTCACGCGCCTGCCGCCCGCGCCCTACCGCTCGACGACCTACGCCGTGAGGTCGGCGCCCGCAACCCGGCTGGTCGAGGACGGCGACGTCATCGACCTCGGCGACCGGCATTTCACGGTGCTGCACACGCCAGGCCACTCGCCCGGCGGCATCGCCCTGTTCGAGGGCGCGACCAGCATCCTGTTCTCGGGCGACATCGTTTACGACGGCCCGCTGGTCGAGGACACCTATCATGCCAACCTGGACGACTACATCGCCAGCATGGAGCGGCTGCTTCGCCTGCCGGTCCGCATCGTCCACGGCGGCCATTTCCCGAGCTTCGGCCGGGAGCGCTACCAGACCCTGATCCGCAACTGGCTGGCCGGCAAGGGCATCCGGCTCTAGCGCGTGAGCCGCACGATCGCCGCGCGCGCGAGAAACGTGCTGTCGATCCCTGGCCCGGTCGATCCGCCGTGCTCAGGTTCGAGGCGGCGGGCGGGACCGCTTGCCGAACACGCGAAACACGTTCGGCGCCAGCACCAGGATCGCAAGCACGTGGGCCACGTTGTGCGTCGCGACAAAGGCGGTATCGATGCCGAGCGCCCGCTCTGGCGCCGGTCGCCGGGCTGCCGTTTTGCGCTCTGGTGCTCGCCTTCACGCCGGGCGGCCTCGCGGAAGTGTCGGTCATCGCACTCGGCGCAGAATGCCGGTGAGCGAGACCGGCCATCGATCCGTTCTGCAGCACCTCAGACGTGAAGGAACTGCCGACCAGCACGCCAAGGATGACGAACATGAGATTGCGCAGGCGAAGAGGCATGACGACGCGTACGCCCGAGAGCGCAGCAACCGTGGTCGAGAAGGCGGCGCCAAGCATCCATGGCAGGGCGATGAAGAAGAACAGAGGCCCGCCGCCGACGCTGATCGCCGTCGCCAGGAAGAGGCCCTGGAGATCGATCCGGCTCAGCGCCGAGAACGCCCACGCGCGCAGCGGCCGCTCCCGTGGCGGCGGCGCCGGACACCCCTCGGACGCGCGGTTGCCCCGGGGCCTTGCGGCGCGGGGCATCAGCCTCGAGCCGTCGCGAGTTCGCGGCGCTCCTGCTCAAACAGCTCCGTGCAGAATGTCTCCGGGCGATCGAGCTGCCCTCAAGCATAATCGCCAGCCGTCCAGCACATTCTTCACATCGGCGAGCGACCGTCGAGGTAGCAGCGGAGACAGTTGCCGAAGATTTCCAGCGATCTTGCCGTTGCCGCTCGTCAACGAGCTCGCCGGGCGGACCAGACTACTGGACCGAAGCCGGGCGACCGAGGCGAGAGGGCAACAGCTCGGGCAGGAGAGAGGACGTTGGCAGTGACGCGACGCGGTGTGCGCCACTAGCCGAAGATTAACGCTTGGATCGTTAGATCTTTCTTCGGATGGTCCGTGAGACCCTGGGAATCCGCGCCGCCGGTCTCTTGCGCCGGACGGACTCCCCGGGTCCCATGCACCATCGCATAGTGACACTCTCCGGTCGAATGGTTGACGAGAGGTTAAAACCGGTCAGCTGGGGTCAAGCCAAAGGCCTGACGTTTGCGCGGCGGTTCCCGGCCCTCAACGGCTTTCACCCGCGCTGCGCTCGCCATTGCGAGCGAGCGGCTGCGGACGGCCTCGCCTTGGGCAGAGCGTCGGGGTTGTTTCGATCTGAATCACCGGGCCGGTTTCAGACACGACCGCGAAGGTTCGCCTTGATGCCCCAAGGACGGGACGCTCTAGCGGTCTGGATGAACGAGCGCGTGTTCTACGGCTGGCTCATACTCGCGGTGGCTGCGATCGGCAGAGCCCGCTGACCATGCTCTCGCTCTTGCCCGTCCTGTCCGCCATCGCGATCTTGATCATGCCGCCACCGCTCGAGGACTACGCCTCGCGCAAGCCGGCTTGACCCGCGCGCAGCCCAACCGCGCCCAGCCCAAACCGGCCAGGGCAGCTGCAAGCCAGCGCGTTAGGTCGTGCGCCGGATCGCGCGCTTGCGGGTTTGGGTGGGCATGGCAACCTGCGCTCGGGTGGGGCGGCCTGCCCGCCGATCAGTCCAGAGGGATCGCAGGCATCATGCGACAGAACCAGGCGCTGGCCGGACAGCGCGCCGGTAAGACCAGCTTCGGCCCCGGCGTCGTTTACGATTCGGCCGATCTCGCCGAGCAGATCGCGCACGTGGGGTTCGACTGGGTGTGGCTCGACTGGCAGCACGGCCAGTTCAGCGAGACCACGCTGAACAACGCGCTCGCCCGCTTCCTTGCGGTCGAGAGCGCGCCGATCGTGCGGGTCAAGGGCCACGAGCCCGGAACGATCAACCGCGTGCTCGACATGGGCGCCATGGGCGTGATCGTGCCGATGGCCCAGAACGCCGAGCAGGCCGCGGCGGCGGTCGAGGCGGCGTTCTACCCGCCCAAGGGCCGGCGCTCGGCGGGCGGCGTGCGCCTCGAGCTGATCGGTGAATCGTTCGAAGACTATTGCGCCAGCGCGAACGACGAGATCATGCTGGTGGTCATGGTCGAGACCGAGACGGCGATCGGCCAGGTCCGCGAGATCATGGCCGTGCCGGGCGTCGACGTGGTGTTGATCGGCCCGGGCGACCTGATGATCGACGTCAAGGCCAGGGGTCACGACGCCGCACAGCACGAGCGCCTGGTCGAGGCGGTCGCCGCGGCATCCAGGCAGAGCGGCACCCCTGCCGGCTATGTCTGCGGCTCGGTCGAAATGGTCGAGCGCCGGCTCGCCCAGGGCTTCCGGTTTATCAACTACGGCCTGGATCACTTTGCCCTGATCGGCGGCATGCGCGAAGTCCGCGCCCAGGTGGAGCGCTGGGCTTGAGCGAATCGATGACTCGCCCGATCGAGCTGCGTCCCGCTGATGCCGGAAGCGGGCGCTCGAAACGCGATCAGGCGCCGATCAGCCGCTCCGCCCGGAGCCAGGCGTAGCAGTCCTCGATCATGGTGCGGAGCGGCGCCGGCAGATAGCCGAGCTCCTGCTCGGCTTTCCTGGACACAACCCGGGCCCGAGCGAGCGCGATCTCGACGCCCTCGGGCGTCAGCTCGGGCTCGCGCCCGGTCAAGGCGGCGAGCGCCAGGTTGGCGCGCGCTGCGAGGCGGAACAGCCAGGCCGGCAGGGCGCGTAGCGGCACCTCGCTGCCGGTCACCTCGTTGATGACGCGGAACACCTCGACGAAGGTCGCGTCGTGCCCGCTCAGGAGGTAGTTCTGCCCGCTCCGGCCGAGCAGGGCAGCCGCGATGTGCGCTCTCGCCACCGTGCGCGCATGACAGAAGGTGCCGGCCCCGGGCGGCACGCCGGGCAGCCGGCCCTCCTTGGCCACGATGACCAGGCGGGCCCAGCTCTGGCGATCATAACGGCCGATGATGTGCGCTGGATTGACGATCACCGCATCGAGGCCGCGCGCCACACCCTTTCGCACCTCCTCCTCGGCCAGGAACTTGCTCCGGTTGTAGTTGATCCAGGAGCTCCCGCCGAGTTGCGGCCGGTCCTCGCTGATCTCGCCCTGCTCGAGGCCATAGGTGTTCCAGGTCGAGGTGTGCACCAGGCGCCGGGCACCGGCCGCCAGCGCCGCCTCGACGATGTGGCGCGTGCCGTCGACGTTGATCCGGGACTGGCGCACGTCATGCTTCGAGCTGACCGAGACGTCGGCCGCGACGTGGAACACGGCGTCGACCCCCTCGGGGATCGCGCGTCGCAACGAGTCCGCAGCGAGCAGGTGGCCTTCGACCAGACCGACCGGGAAGCGCCTGATCGCACCCAGATCGGACGTCGGCCGATGGAGGGCCGTCACCTCCCAGCCTTCGCCGGTCAGTGCCTCGATCAGATTCAGCCCGACGAACCCCGTGCCGCCGGTGACGAAGGCGCTACGATCGGCCATCGGCTCGTCCAGGCCGAAGGCCTGCTCCGGTTGCGGTCTGGTCGGCCATGCGCCGGATATAGCCGCGGGCGCCGGCCCGGACTACACTCGACTGAGCGTGGCATGATCCCTCGATCGGGTGTAGGACCGGTCGTGGGCGGGACGGTCAGGGACATGACGGACAAGCGACGCATCGCGATCATCGGCCTCGGCATGGCGGTCACGCCCCACGCCAAGAGCCTGGTCGATCTGGCCGAGCGGGTCGAGGTCGCCTCGGCCTTCAGCCGCAGCGAACAGCGGCGCAAGGCGTTCGCCGAGCGCTTCGACTTCCCGCCTGGCGACGACCTGGAGCAGATTGCGCGCGACGCCTCGGTCGACGCGGTCATGATCCTGACCCCGCCCAACACCCACCTCGAGCTGGTCCGCCGCTTCGCCGCCGCCGGCAAGCACATCCTTCTGGAGAAGCCCCTCGAGCGCTCGACCGAGCGGGCATTGCAGCTGGTCGAGACCGCCGAGGCCGCAGGCGTGAAGCTCGGGGTCGTGCTCCAGCACCGCTTCCGGCTTGCTTCCGAGGAGCTGCGCGAGCTGCTGGCGGACGGTGCGCTCGGCGAGCTCGCCGCCGCGAACGTGATCTGCCCGTGGTGGCGACCGCAGAGCTACTACGACGAGCCGGGGCGGGGGACGCTCGAGCGCGACGGCGGCGGCGTCCTGATCACCCAGGCGATCCATACTGTCGACCTCATGCTGAGCCTCGCCGGACCGGTCGCCGAGGTCGCCGCGATCTGTGGCACGACGCGCCTGCACAGCATGGCGAGCGAGGACTTCGCCGGCGCGGCTCTGCGCTTCGCGAACGGCGCGCTCGGCGCCCTGCTCGCGACCACGGCGGCATATCCGGGCTTTGCCGAGCGGATCGAGCTGATCGGCAGCAGGGCGACCGCCGTCCTGCACTCGGGCACGCTCACGGTCTCCTTCCAGGACGGCCGCGAGGAGCGGCTCGGCGAGGTGCAGAGCACCGGGGCGGGCGCCGATCCCATGGCCTTCCCGCACGATGCCCATCGCGCCCTGCTCGCCGATTTCCTCGACGCCATCGAGCAGGACCGCGACCCGCGCGTCACCGGCCGCGAGGCGCTGCGCGTGCACCATCTCATCGACGCCCTCCTGCGCGCCTCCTCCGAAGGCCGCACGGTCGCGGTCGCGACGGGCTGATCCCGTGAACTTTTCGCACGTCCTGCATGCGGCGATCGGACTGCTGGTGGTCGAGGGACGCCTCTCCTACCGAAGACTGAAGGTCGAATTCGAGCTCGATGATAGCCAACTCGAGGCACTTCGATTCGAGCTCACCGAGGTCAAGCACCTCGCCGTCGATTGCGCGGGTGAATGCCTGGCGTGGGCGCCTGACGGTGCCGCGCTCGCCCAGACGAGCGATCGCGCCGTGCCACAGCCGCCACAGACCTCGCCTGCGGCCGAGCCGGTCGCGAGCGACGCCGAGCGGCGGCCGTTGACCGTGATGTTCTGCGATCTGGCCGACTCGACCTCGCTCTCGGCCAAGCTCGACCCCGAGGATCTGCAGGACGTGATCCGGGCCTATCAGGACCGCTGCACGGCCATCGTGCGCGAGTACGAGGGCTTCGTCGCCAAGTACATGGGCGACGGCGTCCTGGTCTATTTCGGCTATCCGAAGTCCCTGGAACGCAATGCCGAGCGAGCTGTGCGAAGCGCGCTCGACATCGTCGGGGCGATGGCCGGACTGAACCAGACCCTCGCGCGTGACAAGGGGATCGAGATCGCCGTCCGGATCGGCATCGGCACTGGTATGGTCATGGTCGGTGAGG
>JBKPDM010000315.1:0-15521 GCA_046727895.1 Pseudomonadota bacterium
CACAGTTGCGCCGCACGAGGCAGAAATCAAGCAGAAACTACTGGTGACGTGGCACTACATTTTCAACCTGGACCACCCCCGACCCCAGGAAATCTGCCGCTTTCACGCCCTCTCGCCAGCCCCAACTGTCGAAGATGGGTAATAGTCGGTTTTGTGGGTGATGATGTGCTGGCTGAGGTAGAGCACGGGAATGCTGAGCAACCCCTGCTCGACCAAGAACAGCAAGTTGAGCACCCGACCGGTTCGGCCATTGCCATCGGCGAACGGGTGAATCGCCTCGAACTGGTAATGGGCGACCGCCATGCGGATCAGCGGGTCGGTGTCACGGGCCCCGTGCAGATAGCGCTCCCAGTTGGCCAGCTGGTCGCGCAGCAGCGCATTGCCTTCAGGAGGCGTGTAGATGACTTCGCCGGTCGCCTCGTTGATCAGCGCGGTTTCGGGCGCGCTGCGCACGTCCATCTCGACGCCTTTGATGGTGCGGCAGATCTGCACGGCGGTCGCCGTCGACAGGGGTCGACGGGCGAGGTGCTGGAAGCCCTCGTACAGCGCGGTGCGATAGCGCAAGGCTTCCTTGGTCATCGGATCGGCTTTGCCCTCGGCGAGATTGGCAAAGCGGAACAGCCGGTCGGTGGTGGTCACGATGTTCTCGATCTCGGAGCTGGCCTGCGCCTCCAGCAGGGGAATGCTGTTGATGAGGATCGTCTGATTTGGAATCAGCTCCCCGGCGACATTGAGTTCGGCGAGTGCCGCGCGGGCCTCGATGCAGGCCTTGAGGATCGCATGGGTTTCGATGTCGACCGGCGGGGGCAGGAGCGGCAGCTCATTGTAGGGTCGGTCGGGGCGGAAGGGCATGCGTCGATGGCTCCCCGGTTCATCGGCACATCCGCGCGACGTGTCGATGCCATCGACATCTTGGCAGGACATGTCGATGTTTTCCAGATTCATCGACATGTCGCTCAGCCGCGGGGGGTCGGCAGGCCGTGGCGGCGGCGATGCGCGCGCATGGCGTCGCGCTGGTGGGTTCGGATGCGCATCGGGCTCTTCGGCCGGGCGGTGCAGAGCAGGATGAAGCCCGCGCGCTTGTCCTCGGGGTAGTAGCGGAGCGCCTCGGCCGGATCGAACTCGCCCTCGAGCACGCGCGCGGCGCAGGTCGTGCACCAGCCCTGCAGGCATGAGCTCGGCAGCCTGAGACCCGCCCGGAAAGCCGCGTCCCAGATCGATTCGTCCGCCGCCACTTCGAGGGTCACCGTCTTGCCGTCGGGCAGGAGCAGCTCGACTGGGTAGCTCGCCGTCATCGACGCGTCGGGAACAACGAAGGGGGCGCCGGATGCTCGACCCGGCGCCCCCGTCGAACAGCCGAACCGCGTGGCCGGCTCAGGGCACGTAGAACGGCAGGTTCTTGCTGCGCGGCGCATCGCCCGGGTTGCCGCGGCGGAAATGGCCGGACGGGCGCGCGACGCCGTCCCGCTCCATGCTGAGGAGCTCGATGAACCAGGCCTCGTGCTCGATCTCCTCCTGCAGGATGCGGCTCGCGAGATCGTAGGTGCGCGGGTCCTTGCCCAGCGTCAGGTCGCAGATCTCGTTCCAGGTCCGGATCGCGCAGCGCTCGGCTTCGAGCAGCACGGTCAGAATCTCGACCGCGGTCGGATTGTTCGGCAGATAGGCGTCCGGGCAGCCGGCGCGGTCGGCGAACTCGCGGATGTCGCGCGGCAGGCCGGCGCCGAGCTCGTAGATGCGCGGCGTGATCAGCTCGAAGTGCGAGCGGTCCTCGAGCCGCGCATCCTCGCAGATCTCCTTGTAGTCCTCCTTGCCGGCGAGGTGCATGCGCAGGATGGTGTAATAGTAGTAGGTCGTGAACTCGGCGCCCGCGGCGTCGATCAGCTTCTCGCGCAGCTCCTCGATGTTGAGGCCGCGCGAGGTCATCTGCTCGACGCCGACCCGCTGGGTGACGTCGCCAGCCGGCACGCGGCCAGTGGCATGCGGTTTGGGTCTGCTAGGCATTGGTCTTCCCTCCTGTCGTGGTTTGGCCTCAAGTTGGGTCAGGGGCCGGCCGCGTCGCGTCGCGCCCCGAGTGGTGCTGCGGCTCTGCGCTCGGCGAGCGGCTCGGCATCGAGATAGCGCCGGCGCACCCAGGCGACCATCTTGCCGAGCGCGAGGCGGCGGTCCTTCGCCCGAAACACGCGCCCGAGCGCCAAAGGCGCCCCGGCATCCGGCTCGTGCAACAGCGCCCTGGCTTCCCAACCGCCGAAGCGATCCGGCTGCAGGCGAACCTCGAGCTCAAAGGACGCACCGCCCTCGCCACGCACCGCAAAGCGGATGCTGTCCCTGGCCATCACGCGCATGTTGGCCGCCGCAAGCCCGCGTTCCTCGCTCCCCCGGTGGCGCCCGATCAGAGCCGCGCGCCAAGCGCGGTCCCGGGCGCTCGCGCCGGAACCGTGCGACAGCTCTAGGCCAGGACGCGCCGTTTGTGAATTTGATTGTTACAATCGCCGCGATAACGACAACCTATCGCGCGCGGGTCACCGGCCCGCGCCGCACCGCCTCGGCCCGCCGACGCCGCTGCCGCTGCCTGCGGTCGCTGTTGGCGGATCAGACGCTCCGGCCGGCCCGACAGCTGCGCCAGGCGACCGGCAGCAGCGTCAGTACGGCGAGGCCGATCAGCGGCAGGAGGATGTGGGGAGTGGTGAAGCTGGTCAGCCGGATCGGCAGGTTGGCGGCGAGCACGTCGCCCAGCCCCGTGCCCAGATGGGCGAACAGCAGGGTCCCGGGCAGCAGGCCGAAGAAGGCGCTGACCGTGAAGGTGCGCAGGCGCACCCCACAGGCGGCCGGAACCCCGATGACCACCGCGTAGGGGAAGATCGGCACCAGATTGAGCACGAACACGTAGCTCGGGGCATTGTCGCGAAAGCCCTGGGCAAAGCGCTGCAGCGAGGGACCGGCCCGTGCGCGCAGCGCCCCGCCGATCGTGCTCCGCGCCACCAGGAACATGACGCTCGCCGCGAAGGTCGCCGCGATCAGGGCATAGGCGGCGCCGTGCAGCCAGCCAAACAGATAGCCGCCGATCACCGTCAGCACCGCGAGACCGGGCACCGAGGTCGCCACGCCTACGGCGTAGATCGCCATGAACAGCATGGACGCGACCAGGGGTGCCCCGGCAACGAAGGCGAGCAGCCCGAGCTGGTGCCGCCGGAGCACGTCGAGCGCTGACTGCGCATCGAAGCCGAGCGCCAGCGCGAGCCCCGCGCCGCTCAGCAAGACCAGAAGCGAGGCGAGCGCCCAGCGCCGCCACTTGTCCTGCACCGGCGGCGCCTCGAGATCAGCACAGGCGTCCGCCCACAGGTTCGTCTGATGGTCCAACCGCGATCCCCGATCTGGTACTATACGAACGCTCAACTGGCCCCATCTCATCCCGATGTCCAGCTCAATTTCAGCGCTGATCCCTAAATTTCCGATAAACCACGGCCAGCATTGCAACCACCGCAAGGCGACCATCGGCGCCAGAATCTCGGGTTGGAAGATGACGCCGAGGAAGGTGCCGGGCATGGCTCTGTCACGAATCGAGAGCAAGCCATGGCGCGGCCTTCGATGCCCTGGCGCGCGGGCGCCGACCGCTACCTGATCCTGCCGCGCGCGGCCACGCGCCAGACCGCCTCGACCCGTCCGCCCCGCAGGCCGACGATCTCCTCGTGCAGGTGCACGGTCGTGTCGGAATAGCCGACGATCAGCTCGAGCTTGTCGCCGACCTTGGGCGTCTCGCCCGGCGTCTCGAGCTCGATGGTCGTGTGCTCCGCGGACAGCCGCAGCGAGCGCACGGCTGCGAGCCCCAGCGGCTCGGGCAGCGCGGCATCGCCGCTCATCGCCTTCTTGCCGGCATCGAGCACGATCCGCGTCGGCGTCGGCCGGCTGGTCACCGTGGCCAGCAGCGTGAGCGCGCAAGGGAAGTCGAGGTGATAGTGGGTGCGGTAGTGCATGTCGCTGAAGATGGCGCCGCCCACCTGCACCTCGGTGACGCCCGGCTGGCGGGCGCAATAGGGGAAGGTGCCGGTGCCGCCGCAGCTGACGATCGGGGCGTCGTGGCCGGCACGCCGGCAGTCCCCGGCGCTGGTCACAAGCCGGGCGATCGCCTCGGCCACGACCCGCTCCTTCTCGCCCGGATCGGCGATGGTGACGGCGTGGCTCTCCCAGCCCGTCACGCCTGCGAAGCAGAGGCCCGGATGCTGCGCAATCGCGTCTGCCAGGGCGACGACCGGCGGTCCCGGCGCCACGCCCGCCCGGTTCATGCCGATGTTGACCTCGACCAAGAGGCGCAGCTCGCGGCCGCCGCCGGTCACCGCCTCCGCCAGCTCGGCGATGTTGGCGAGGCTGTCGACCGCAACGATCACCGGAGCGCGCTCGAGCAGCTCGATCAGGCGCTGCGCCTTGCCGGCGCCGACGATCTGGTTGGCGATCAGGATCTCGGTGATGCCCGCATCGGCCATCACCTCGGCTTCGCCGAGCTTGGCGCAGGTGATGCCGAAAGCACCGGCTGCGAGCTGCCGGCGCGCGATCTCGGGCGTCTTGTGGGCCTTGATGTGGGGCCGCCAGCCGACGCCCTGGCGGCGGCAGGTATCGGCGATGCGGGCGATGTTGGCGTCCATCACGTCGAGATCGACGAGCAGAGCGGGCGTCTCCAGGGCAGACTTCGGCAGACCGACGAGGCTCGAGGACGGTGCCATCGGCGGTGTCCTCAGTCGACGACCCGCGGGGCCTGATGAAGGCCCGCGGCCCAGTAGGCATGCTCGACCAGCCGGAGCGTCTCGAGATTGTCGATGGCATCGGTCTCGAACGGCGCCCCGGAGGCGAGGCACTCGACGAAATGGCGGATCGTGTTGTCGAAGCTTGCCTGATAGCCCTTGTCCAGATCGAAGGCTTCGCTGCGCGGGCGCGGGCCCTTGAGCCGTAGGGTGTCGCCCTCGAAGACGGCGCTTGCCTTGCTGCCGACGAGCTCGAGGCGATCGCCCGTCCGGGGGCCGAGGCCAGGCGCCGCCATCGTGCCGCTCACCACCACCGGCGCGCCCGTGGCGGTCTCGAGGAACATGGCGGCGAGCGATTCGCCCCGGACTTCGGGCAAGGTGCGCGCCGCGCGGGCGCTGACCACGCGAAGCGGTCCGCAGAGGAAGCGCATGACGTCGAGGTGATGGATCAGCACCTCGGCAATCATGAGCCGCTGCTCCTCCGCCATAAAGGGCTGGCGCTCCAGCGCCGGCCGCCGGCCGCTCGCGTCCGGGAGCAGACCCGACGACATCATCGTCATCTGGGCGTGCAGGATCTCGCCAAGCTCGCCGTCTTCGATCCAGCGTCCGAGGGTGCGATACCACGGTCGAAACCGCCAATTCTCGTGCACCATGAGGCGGACGCGGCCACGCAGCCGGCCGAGCAGCGCCTCGCCCTCGGCGAGGGTCGGCGTGAGCGGTTTCTGACAGAGCACGTCTATGCCGCGCGCCGCGGCGGCCTCGACCCAGCCGGCGTGTTCCTGGCGCGGCGCGGCGACATCGAGCGCCGCGATGTCGGCCTCCTCGAGCATCGCGGTGCCGTCCGCGAATACCGCATCGATCCCGAATTCGGCGGCGCGGCTTCGGGCGCGCTCGGCGTTCGGATCATAGACGGCGACGACGCGGGCGGCCGGCGCGACGTTCCGCCACGCGACCAGGTGATACCAGCTGATCATGCCGGCTCCGGCGAGAGCCACGTTGAGGACCTTCGGGCGCGGCTGCGGGTCGACCATGAGGCTGTCTCCGAAGTGGCTGTGGCGGGCTCAGCGCGCGCCGGTGAGTGCCCCGCCGGTGGCGGGATCGAACAGATGGATCGCGCCGGCATCGAGGGCGATGGCTACGGTATCGCCGCTGCGCAGCGCGGTGTCGCGGCCGATGCGCGCGATCAGCTCCTCGCCGTCGAGGCTGAGAACCAGGAGCGTCTCGGCGCCGAGCGGCTCGACCGCATTGACGCGCACCGGCAGGGCAACGGTCTGGCCCCGCAGGCCGGACGGCGGCGCTTCGTAGAGATCCTCGGGGCGCACGCCCATGGTGACCGTTTTGCCGGCGTGGCGCGCGAGCGGCGCCGAGAGCGCGGCCGGCAGGGCGAAGGTGACGTCGCCGAGGCGCAGCCGCAACTGTCCGTCAGCGCTCTCCAGCCCGGCCGCGAGCAGGTTCATCGGCGGATTGCCGAGGAAGCGGGCGACGAAGGTGTCGGCCGGACGGCGATAGACCTCGAGCGGGCTGCCGATCTGGACGACCTCGCCCTGGTTCATGATGCAGATCCGGTCGCCCATGGTCATCGCCTCGATCTGGTCATGGGTGACGTAAATGGAGGTCGTGCCGAGCTCCTTCTGCTGCCGGATCAGCTCGTTGCGGGTGGTGACGCGGAGCGCGGCGTCGAGGTTCGAGAGCGGCTCGTCGAAGAGGAAGACCTTGGGGTCGCGGACGATCGCGCGGCCGAGTGCGACGCGCTGGCGCTGACCGCCCGAGAGCGCGTGCGGCTTGCGGCGCAGAAAGGGCGTGAGGCCGAGCTTGCCCGCGGCCTCGCGGACCCGGCGATCGATCTCGTCGCGCGCGACGCCGCGCCGCCTGAGGCCGAAGGCGAGGTTCGCCTCCACGTCCATGTGCGGGTAGAGCGCATAGGACTGGAAGACCATGGCGATGTCACGGTCCTTGGCCGGCACGTGATTGATGATCTTGCCATCGACCGAGACGGTGCCGGAGCTGATCGCCTCGAGGCCGGCGATCATCCTGAGAATCGAGGACTTGCCGCAGCCGGATGGCCCGAGCAGGACCATGAACTCGCCGTTCGCGACCGTGAGGCTCACCTCCTTGACGGCGAGCTCGCCGCCCGCGGTGTAGCGCTTGGTCAATCGGTCGATGGCGACGACGGCCACGTCTTTCCTGCCGCTCGAGTCTGCCGAGGCGCTAGCGCACGGCGCCCGCCGTCATGCCCTTGACCAGCGCTTCGGAGAAGAGGGCATAGATGAGGATGATCGGCGCGATCGCGATCATGAGGCCCGTTGCGATCATGCCGACATCGAGCTGGTGGCCGCCCATGAAGTGCATGATGCCGAGCGGCAGCGTGCGCCGGCTGTCTTCGGTCAGCAGCACGACCGCGTAGAGGAACTCGTTCCAGAGGATGATGGCGTTCAGGATCACGGTCGCGAACACCGCCGGCAGCCCGACCGGGAGCGTGATCCGCCAGAAGATCTCGAAGTCGGAGTAGCCGTCCATGCGCGCGGCGTCGAACAGATCCTGCGGGATCTGCACGAAGAAGCCCTCGAGGATATAGACGGTCATCGCGAGCTGGGTGGCGACATAGACGACGATGAGGCCCTGTAACGTGTTGTAGAGCCCGAAGTCGACCATGATCTGGAATAGAGAAAGGATCAGGAGCTGCGGCGGCAGGATCATGCCGGAGAGGATGATGAAGCGCACGGCCCGGCTGCCGCGGAAGCGGTACCGCGCCAGGCAGTGCGCCGCCATCGCGCCGATCACGGTGAGCAGCGCCACGGCGCTGACGACGACGATCAGGCTGTTCCAGAAATAGGTGCCGTAGTTCGAGCTGACCCAGGCCTCGACGAATTTCTCCCAGTGAAACGTCGCCGGCCAGGCGTACGGGTTGGCGAAGATCTCGGGCGTCGTGCGCAGCGACATCGCCGCCACCCAGAGAAATGGCCCGCCGGTCGCGAGCGTGTAGAGCAGCAGAAAGAGCAGCAGCGGCGTCCGCCTGAGATGGGCGAGCCAGAGCCCAGAGCGCCGCTCCATCTAGAACTCCAGCCGCTCGCGCTGGCGCAGGACGCGCGTCATCAGGACGACGAAGATCAGGATCATGAAGAACCAGAGGACGGCGATCGCCGACGGATAGCCGAGATCGAACGTGTTCCAGTCGAAGGCCCGCTTGTAGACGTAGGTCGAGACCGTCTCGGTCGACCAGAGCGGCCCGCCGCCGGTCATGATCCAGACGAGATCGAAGACCATCATCTTGCCGATGAAGGACAGCACGAGCAGGTTGACCAGGGTCGGCCGCAGCATCGGGATCACGATGTAGACGAGCTTGGCCCACCAGCCGCAGTAGTCGAGCTCGGCGGCGCCGAGCACTTCCTCCGGCAGCGCGTAGAGGGCTGCTAGGCAGATGATCATGTTGAAGCCGAGCCACTTCCAGAGATGCGTGATCAGCACGGCCCAGAGCGCCGTCCGCGGATCGCCCAGCCAGGAATGCTCGAGCTGACCGAGACCCAGCCAGCGCAGGACGATGTTCAAGGCACCCCAGTCGTAGTCGTAGATCCAGACCCAGATGATGCCGACCACGACGTAGGACATCAGCACCGGCGTGAACCAGACGATGCGCCAGAGGCGCGCGAGCGGCACCTTCGAGAACAGGCAGAGCGCGAGCAGCAGTCCGCCCGCCACATCACCGGCCGTACCGACGAGCGAGAACAGCGCCGTGTTCGAGACCGCCTTCCAGAAGACGTGATCGTGCGTCAACAGATCGGCGAAGTTCTGCAGCCCGACGAAGGTCGCGACGTTGCGCGGTCCGATCGTATGGACGCTGTTGTAGAAGGTGCGCAGCACCGGATAGATCGTGAACACGGCATAGGTGAGCAACGCCGGCGCCAGGAAGACGCCCAGCACCTTCCACGAGGTCTGACGCGCGTCGGCGACCGTGCCGCCCGCCGGCCGAGCGGCGGCGCGCTCGACAACCCCCGATGCGGTCATCGATCGGCGCAGCGCGGCGGGTCCGCAACGAGGTGGGCGGGGAACGCGAAGCCTCGCGGCACGGCCCGGTTCCCCGCCTGAGATCTCAGCTCTTGTAGCAGGCCTGGTTCATCATGCTGATCGCGTCATCGACCGACAGCAGCCCGCCGGGGAAGCCCGAGTTCATCACCTGGCTGAAGGTGTCCTTGCACTCGCCCTGCATGTGATCGAGCGGCATGCCGACGAAGTACTTGGCACCCTCCTGGCGCTTCATCAGCTCGGTGAAGTAGGCGGCGTAGGGGCCGGTGAACGAGGTATCGCCAGTCTTGACCGCGGTCTGCAGATAGATCGTCTCGAGCCACATCTTGCCCATCTCGGGCGTCGACATGGCGTTGAGATATTCCGCCGCTTCCTTCGGATGCTTGCTGGCGGCGTTGATCGCGAAACTGGCACCAATGCCGAGTGTCGCGCATTCGTTGCAGGCGCCGCCGTCCATGGCCGCAAACTTCATGATGCCGAGCGGGAAGTCGGGGGGCTGGCCGCCCTTGTCGACCGGCACGAATGCGCGGCCCGTGTACCAGCTGCCCATCGGCAGCATCAGCGATCCCGGCTTCTGGTAGAAGTAGTAGTGGGATTCGCCGAGCTTCAGTGTCATGAAGTTCTTCGGGTAGGCGCCGGCGTCGACCAGCTCTTTCACCCATTTGAAGACCCCGACCACCCGGGGATCCTCGAAGGACAGCTTGCCGTCGAGGAGCTTGCCGTAGTCGTCGGCGCCGAGCTCGTGCAGCAGGGCCTCCTGCAGGATGTAGGCGCCGGGATAGGGCCGGTCGCCGACACCCTGGCCGATCGGGGTGATGCCGGCGGCCTTGGCTTTCTTGACCAGGTCGAGGAACTGCGCCTGGCCGAGCTGGCCGCTCTCGGGCAGCGTGACGCCCAGCTTCGCGAGCGTGTCCTTGTTGTAGTAAATCTCGTTGGTATAGGCCTCCTGCGGCAGGGCCCAGGTCTTACCGTCATGGGTCCAGACCGCGCGCGCCCAGTCGTTGATCGTGCTCCAGTCCACGAGATTGTCGAGCGGGATGATGTAGCCATTGGTGATGTACTCGGTCTGATCCGGCTCGAGGTAGAAGACGTCGGGGCCCTGGCCGGCCGGCAGCGCGGTCTTGAGGGCGGCATAGAGCGCAACCTTCTCGTACCAGGTGATCTTCACCTGCAGGCCGGGATGGGCCTTTTCCAGGTTCTTCGCCGCGGTCTCGCGAAACGCCACCTTGGCCGGCTCATCGGCCTCGTGGCTCCAGACCGTGATGGTCACGTCCTCGGCGTGTGCGCCGCGGCCACCGCCCGAAACGGCTGCCGCTGCGGCCAGCGCCGCCACCAAGCAAGCTCGCGTGAAGCCCGTTGTCATGTGCGCCATCCCTGTGTTTGGCCGCGCCTCGGCGAAGGTCCCGCTCCGGGCCCCCGCAGGCCGGCGCCATTGGCGGCGAACATATCCCGGGATCACCGGTCCCGCAATCGGATCGCCGTGGCGGGGCGCAGCGCGCGCCAGCCGATGTCGCGCCGGCAGAAGCCTTCGGGCCAGTCGATCCGATCGATCGCCTCATAGGCGCGCTCTCGGGCCTGCTCGAGCGTCGCGCCGGTCGCGGTGACGTTCAGCACCCGACCACCGGCGGCGAACACCCGGCCGCGCTCGATCCGCGTGCCGGCGTGGAAGATGGTCACGCCTTCGACCTCGGCGGCGGCTTCGAGGCCGCGGATCCTGCTGCCCCTGGCATAGGCACCGGGATAGCCCCTTGCGGCCATGACCACGGTCAGAGCCGGGTCGGCGTACCAGCGAAGATCCATGTGCCCGAGCATGCCCTCGGCGGCGCCGAGCAGGAGCTGGCCGAGGTCGGTCATGAGCCGTGGCAGCAGCGCCTGGCATTCGGGATCGCCGAAGCGGACGTTGAACTCGAGCAGCTGGGGACCGTCCTCGGTCAGCATCAGGCCGGCATAGAAAACGCCCCGAGAGGGCGCACCCTCGGCCGCCATGCCGGCGACGGTCGGGCGGACGATCTCGGCGAGCGCCCGCTCGGTCAGCTCGGGCGTCAGGCAGGGCGCCGGAGAGTAGGCGCCCATGCCGCCCGTGTTCGGCCCGGTGTCGCCCTCCCCCACCCGTTTGTGGTCCTGCGCGGTGCCGAACGGCAGCACGTGCTCGCCGTCGACCAGAGCGAACAGGCTCGCCTCCTCGCCGGTGAGGCAATCCTCGACAATCACCGTCTCGCCCGCCGCACCGAAGGCGCCGCCGAGCGCCTGATCGAGGGCCGCGAGAGCCTGCTCGACGGTCGCGGCAACCGTGACGCCCTTACCGGCGGCGAGCCCGTCCGCCTTGATCACGATCGGGGCACCGCGCGCGCGAACGTAGGCTCTCGCCGCATCGGCCGTGGCTCGCGTGAACGTCCGATGGGCCGCGGTCGGAATGCCGTGGCGAACGCAGAAGTCCTTGGCGAACGCCTTGGAACCCTCGAGGCGGGCGGCCGCGGCGCCAGGCCCAAAGGCCTTGATTCCCGCCCCCTCCAGCCGGTCGACCAGACCGAGCACCAGGGGCAATTCCGGCCCGGGAACGACCAGCTCGATCCGGCGCTCGCGACAGAAGGCGAGGATGCCGTCCAGGTCGTCGACGGCGAGCGGCACGCGGGTCGCTTCGCGCCCGATCACGTCGCTGCCCGGGGCGCAGAACAGCTCGCTCACCAGGGGCGAGGCGGCGAGCGACCAGCAGAGCGCATGCTCGCGGCCCCCCGCCCCGATCACCAGGACCCTCATGTCGGCTGCGCTACCCGATGTCCATCATGAGCGCAACATCCTGGCATGGCGCGACAGCGTCATCTTCGGTCAGCCCGTTGCGGCCAGTCGCCGGAGAGGACTGCTGGTCGCGAACCGCCGGACCCCTACGAAGCTCTTCAGGCGATACGAACCCGCCTCGTGACCTGTCCGTTGCTCTCCCAGTAGGTGTGCTTCTTCGTAATGATCGGGTCGTCCATCGCCGGCTGGACATTGCCGCTCGTGTCGATCGCCCGCGAGGTGATTGTGTGCTCTCCCTGGGCAGGGTTCGGCCAATCGAGGGACCAGATCTTCCAGGCGAATTCCGCTTCCTCGCCACGGTCGATGGCCGCCGGCACCCAGGGCCCGTCGTCGATCTTGACCTCGACCTTGTCGATCGGCGCTCCCCATGCTGCGCCGACGATCCGATAATCCGAGCCTATCTTGGTGACCCGGGCGGGCGCCGACTTCAGCCGCGCGCGGCCGACCGAGGTCTCGGCCCAGACGGTCTCGCCGTTGTGATCCTCCTCGCGGATGGTGACGTAGTTCCGCCCCATGAGAAGGCTCATGAAGCGCCGGTCGCGCACCTCGATGCGCTTCAGCCATTTGACATTGGCGACGCCATACCAGCCGGGCGCGATCAGCCTGAGCGGAAACCCGTTCTGCGCCGGCAAGGTGTCGCCGTTCATCTCGTAGCAGAGGATGTTGTTTGGGCTCATGGCGTCCTCGAGCGACATCGAGCGCGCGAAATTCTGGTGCATCTTCACGTCGCGGATCGCATCGTGAAGCTCGATATCCCCGACATCGGTCCCCCAGAAGACCACCTCGATTCCGCTTGGGAGCACCTTCGCCTCTTTCAGGAGAGAGGCTAGTGGCGTGCCTGTCCAGCGGGCGTTGCCGATGCCGCCGATGAAATCCGGGAAGCCGTGATTGCCCGAGCATTCGATGGTGAAGACGACCTCCTGCCGCGGTCGCGCCTTGATGTCGTCGAGCGCGAGGGTCAGGGGCTTCTCCACCAAGCCATCGATCTCGAGCTTCCACGTTTTGGCGTCGATGATCGGCCAGTCGAAATGCGCGATGCCGAAGAATTTCTCGTTGGGCGTAATCCAGGAGTCGAGCTCCTCCCAGACCAGTGTGTTCTTGGTTCCGTTTGGGTCGGTGTTCGGCGGCGGCTGGTCGAGCCACGGAATGACAACTTCGCCCGACCGGCTCGGAAAGGCCTGGGCGAGGAAGGGGGCGTTGATCAAGGCCAACCCGGTGAAGGCTGCGCCACCTTGGACAACAAATTCCCTGCGTGAAGTTTCCATTGCGCGTCTCCCTTGAAAAGAATCTTGGGAGAGAGCCGGGCGAAGCGATCCGGCAAGCCTGAAATGATGGATCGATCGGCCCTGGCATCAACTCCCATATGGCGAACGTGGAGCGGTGGCGGATGGGTCGCGCAGGCCCACGCTCACTGAGGGCTTTGCCGGCGAACGACGCTCGGCCTCATGCGGCCGCTCCACCAACGCACGCACTTCTGCGTCTACACCCCCGGCGTCACCCGTGCATCAACTTTGTGGTCCAATCGCGATGCGAATCGTGACATAAGCGGCGGGCGGAATCATGAGGACCAGGCGATGGCCGCAAACAGCGTCAGCATCGGCATACTGGGCGCGACCGGGTACACGGGCGCCGAGCTGCTCCGCCTGCTGTACGACCACCCCTCGGCCCGGGTCGACTGCATGACCGCCGAGCGCTACGCCGGCCAGCCGATCGAGGCGGTCTTCCCGCATCTGAGCGGTCGCGAGCTGCCGCGCCTGACCAAGGTCGGCGACTATGATCTGGGATCGCTCGACGTGGTCTTCGGCTGCCTGCCGCACGGCACCACCCAGGACGTGATCCGCGAGCTGCCGCGCGGGCCCAGGGTGATCGACCTCTCGGCCGACTTCCGGCTGCGCGATCCGGCGCTCTACGAGCGGACCTACGGCCAGCCGCACCGGGCGATCGCGCGCCAGAAGGATGCGGTCTACGGCCTGACCGAGCTGGCGCGGGCCGAGATCGGGCGAACCGACCTTATCGCCAATCCCGGCTGCTATCCGACCACGGCGCAGCTGCCGCTTCGCCCGCTGCTCGAGGCCGGGCTGATCGAGCTCGATCCGATCATCATCGACGCCAAGTCGGGGGTGACCGGCGCCGGGCGTGCGGCCAAGGAGACCTCGCTGCACAGCGAGGTGAGCGAAGGCCTGCACGCTTACGGCGTGACCAACCACCGCCATGCGCCGGAGATCGAGCAGGGCCTGGCCGATGCCGCGGGCCGGCCGGTCAGCGTGACCTTCACCCCCCACCTCGTGCCCATGAACCGCGGCATTCTGGCGACGATCTACGTCCGCCTGGCGCCGGGCGCCGAGGCCGCCGATCTGCAGGCCGCGCTCGAGCGACGTTACGCCGAGGAGCCGTTCGTGCGCGTGCTGCCATTCAAGAGCCTGCCCGCGACCCGCCACGTCCGCGGCACCAATCTCTGCCTGATCGCGGTGCATCCGGATCGGGTGCCCGGCCGGGCGATTCTCCTCTCGGTCATCGACAATCTGGTCAAGGGCGCCTCCGGCCAGGCGCTGCAGAACATGAACCTGATGCTCGGCCTGCCCGAGACCGCGGGGCTCGGCCAGGCACCGCTGTTTCCCTAGGCGGGCCTCCGCGGACGATGGCGGTTACGCTCGCCGATATCGAGGCCGCGGCCGGGGTCCTCGACGGCCACGTCGTCCGCACCCCCTGCCTGCGCTCGGCGCGGCTCTCGGAGGTCCTGGGCGCCGAGGTCGCGCTCAAGCTCGAGACGCTGCAGCACAGCTCCTCGTTCAAGGACCGGGGCGCGCTGGTCAAGCTCGCCTCTCTCTCGGCGGAGGAGCGGGCGCGCGGCGTGATCGCCATGTCGGCCGGCAATCACGCCCAGGGTGTCGCCTATCACGCGACCCGCCTCGGCATTCCCGCGACGATCGTCATGCCGCGCCTGACGCCCTTCGTGAAGGTGGAGAAGACCAGCCAGTTCGGCGCCAGGGTCGTACTCGAGGGCGATTCGGTCGACGAGGCCGCCGACTATGCGCGCAGCCTCGCCGCCGAGCGCGATCTCACCTTCATCCATCCCTACGACGATCCGGCGATCATCGCCGGCCAGGGCACGATCGGCCTCGAGATGCTGGCCGACGTCCCCGAGCTCGAGGTCCTCGTCGTGCCGATCGGCGGCGGCGGGCTGATCTCGGGCGTCGCGACCGCGGCCAAGGCGAAGAAGCCCGGAATCGAGATCGTCGGCGTCCAGGCCGCGGCCTGCCCCTCGATGTACCGAAAGCGCGCCGGCCTGCCCGAGGCGCCGCTCCGGCCGACCATCGCCGAGGGTATCGCGGTCAAGCGGCCGGGCCAACTGACGCTGCCGATCGTGAAAGCCCTGGTCGGCGACATCCTGCTGGTCGAGGAGGACGCAATCGAAGAGGCGATCCTTACGCTCCTCGAGGTCGAGAAGCTGGTCGTGGAGGGTGCCGGTGCGGCCGGCCTCGCGGCGATCACGACCTACCGGGAGCGCTTCGCGGGCCGCCACGTCGGCCTGATCCTCTGCGGCGGCAACATCGATCTGCGTCTCCTGTCGGTGGTGATTCTGCGCGGCCTGGTGCACTCCAAGCGCCTGATCTCGATCCAGGTCGGCATGCCGGACGCGCCAGGCAATCTGGCGCGCGCCGCGGCGCTGATCGGCGAAGCCGGCGGCAACATTCTCGAGGTTCAGCATCAGCGCGCCTTCTCGCACTTTGCGGTCAAGTCGACCGGGGTCAACTTCATCATCGAGACCCGCAACGCCGCCCACGCCAACGATGTCATCACCACGCTGCGCGCCGCGGGCTTCGACGTCCGGGTTCTGGAAGGCTCGGGCGGCGCGGGTTTCTAAATCAAATTCCCGACAAATTCTTCAATTCTCAAGTCAGAAAAACTAAACGATGAATCTTCATCTCAGATTTACATGCGCTGGACACAATGCGCGGCGTCGACGAGATC
>JBKPDM010000316.1:0-10101 GCA_046727895.1 Pseudomonadota bacterium
CAAGGTCCTGCTCGGGCTCGAGACCGCGACCGAGGGCAGGGCCGTGCTCGACAACCAGGACCTCAGCCAGGTGCCGGTACAGAAGCGGCGCCCGCAGGTCGTGAGCCACCTGCAGATGGTCTTCCAGAACCCGTTCGACACCCTCAACCCGAGCCACTCCGTGGGTGGCCAGATCGCCCGCGTCATCCGCAAGTTCGGCGTCGAGCGCGATCCCGACAAGGTGCGCGAGCGGGTGATGCAGCTCCTCGACATCGTCAAGCTGCCGCGTGATTTCTACGTGCGGCGGCCGCGTCAGCTCTCGGGCGGCCAGAAGCAGCGGGTCGGCATCGCGCGCGCCTTCGCCGGCAACCCGCGCGTGGTCGTCGCCGACGAGCCGGTCTCGGCGCTCGACGTCTCGGTGCAGGCGGCGGTGACCCAGCTGCTGATGGAGATTCAGCGCGAGAACCGCACCACGCTCCTGTTCATCAGCCACGATCTCTCGCTGGTCCGCTATCTCTCCGATCGCGTCGTCGTGATGTATCTCGGCACCATCGCCGAGCAGGGCACGACCGACGAGGTGTTCGCGCCGCCCTATCATCCCTATACCGAGGCGCTGCTCTCGGCGATCCCGATTGCCGACACCTCGGTGAAGAAGAAGCACATCGTGCTCGAGGGCGACATCCCCTCGGCGGTCAATCCGCCGCCCGGCTGTCCCTTCCAGACCCGCTGCCCGCGCAAGATCGGCAAGATCTGCGAGGAGCAGGAGCCGCCGATCCGGGTGTTTGGCAAGGGCCACAAGATTGCCTGCCACATCGCGCCCGAAGAGCTCATGAAGATGGAGCCGGTCATCGTCCTCGCCGGCAACGGCAAGGAAGCCGCGGAGTAAAGCGGCGCCAACGGCTGACGGCTCAGGAGGCGAGCGCGGCGACCACAGGCGTGGCCGGGTCCGACACCGGCGAGGCTTCGAACACGGCAGCCGGCGCCGGGACGATCTGCGCCGCGCGGGCGCGGATCTGTACCTTGCTGCCGACGTGCAGCGCGAGCTCCTTGAGCCGTGCGCGGCTGAGCTCGGCCTCGATCACCCGCCCGGCGAGGGCGAGCTCGATCCGGCCGACCGGTCCCGCGGCGGTCAGGTAGCGGATCTCGGCTGGCGCGCCCCGGCCGTCCATGGCGCCCAGAATGTCAATATCGTGCGGGCGAACGTAGGCGATCGACGGGCCGTCGATCACGCTCTCGGCACCCGAGACCTCGAACCGGCTGCCGCAGACCTCGACGAGGCCCTGCCTGAGGTAGCAGTCGAAGCGGTTGACGTGGCCCAGGAACTCGTAGACGAACGGGGTCGACGGATGGTCGTAGACCTGCTGCGGCGCGCCGATCTGCTCGATCCGCCCCTCGCTCATGACCACGATCCGGTCGGCCAGCTCGAGGGCCTCCTCCTGGTCGTGGGTCACGAACACGCTGGTCAGGCCCATGCGGTCGTGCAGCTGCCGGAGCCAGCGGCGGAGCTCCTTCCTGACCTTGGCGTCGAGGGCGCCGAACGGCTCGTCGAGGAGGAGCACCTTGGGCTCGATGGCGAGCGCGCGGGCGAGCGCCACCCGCTGGCGCTGGCCGCCGGACAGCTGGGTCGGATAGCGCTCGGCCAGCAACTCCAGCTGCACCAGATCCAGAAGATCCATCACCTTCTTGCGGATCGCCGCCTCGGCCGGCCGCTGACCCCTTGGCTTGACCCTGAGGCCGAAAGCGACGTTCTCGAACACGGTCATGTGGCGGAAGAGCGCGTAGTGCTGGAAGACGAAGCCGACGCGGCGCTGACCGACATGGTGGGCGCTGGCGTCCTCGCCGTCGAACAGGACAGCTCCTTCGGTCGGGAACTCGAGGCCTGCGATGATCCGAAGCAGCGTCGTCTTGCCGGAGCCGGAGGGGCCGAGCAGGGCGACCAGCTCGCCCGGAGTGACCCGCAGGTTGACGCCGGCGAGCGCGCTGAACCCGTTGAAGCGTTTGCTCACGTGGCGAACTTCGATGGTCATGATCGAAGGTCCTCCTCTCGACGCTGCCCGGCTCACCGCCTTGAGGCCGCGATCTCCGCGCGATAGCGCCATTCGAGCAGGCTCTTGCCGGCCAAGGTGACCAGCGCCAGCAGCGCGAGCAGCGAGGCGACCGCGAAGGCGGCGACGAAGTTGTACTCGTTGTAGAGAATCTCGACGTGCAGCGGCATGGTGTTGGTCAGGCCGCGGATGTGGCCGGAGACCACCGAGACCGCGCCGAACTCGCCCATCGCGCGGGCATTGCACAGGAGCACGCCGTAGAGCAGGCCCCATTTGACGTTGGGCAGGGTCACCCGCCAGAAGGTCTGCCAGCCGCTGGCGCCGAGCGACAGCGCGGCCTCCTCTTCCTCGGTGCCCTGCTCCTGCATCAGGGGGATCAGCTCGCGCGCGACGAACGGGAAGGTGACGAAGATGGTCGCGATCACGATGCCCGGCACGGCGAAGATGATGTTGATGTCATGGGCGGCGAGCCAGGGGCCGAGCCAGCCCTGGGCGCCGAACAGAAGCACGTAGATCAGCCCCGAGATCACCGGCGAGACCGAGAACGGCAGATCGATCAGTGTGGTCAGCACGCTCTTGCCGGGGAACTCGAACTTGGCGATCGCCCAGGCGGCGGCGAGGCCGAACACGAGGTTGAGCGGGACAGCAATCGCGGCGGTAAGCAGGGTCAGACGGATCGCGGCGCGGGCGTCCGGCTCGCTGATCGCGGCGAGATAGGCGCCAAGCCCGTCGCCCAGCGCCTCGACGAACACCGCGAGCAGCGGCACGAGCAGGAACAGAGCGAGGTAGCCGAGCGCTGCGCCGGTGAGCGCCGAGCGCACCCAGCTGCCTTCCGCGACGGCCGGGGTGGCACGCCTCGGCCCGGCCACCGGTTCATGCACCTCGCCGACGTCAGGCACCGTGGCGCTCACGATGCCAGTGCTGCAGCAGGTTGATCAGCAGCAGCAGGAGGAAGGATGCGACCAGCATAACCGCGGCGATCGCGGTGGCGCCGGCGTAGTCGTACTGCTCGAGCTTGATCACGATCAGGAGCGGCGCGATCTCGGAGATGCCCGGCATGTTGCCGGCGATGAAGATCACCGAGCCGTACTCGCCGATGCCGCGCGCGAAGGCGAGGGCGAAGCCGGTCAAGAGCGCCGGCAGGATCGCCGGCAGGATCACCCGGCCGAAGGTCTGCAGCCGGCCGGCGCCCAGGCTGGCCGCCGCCTCCTCGACCTCCTTGTCGAGATCCTGCAGAACCGGCTCGACCGTGCGCACGACGAACGGCAGGGCGATGAAGACCAGCGCCACGACCACGCCGGCCGGCGTGAACGCGACCTTGATCCCGAGCGGCGCCAGCACCTGACCGATCCAGCCGTTCGGGGCATAGAGCGCGGTGAGCGCAATGCCCGCGACCGCGGTCGGCAGCGCGAACGGCAGATCGACCAGCGCGTCGATCACTCGCTTGGCCGGGAAGGCGTAGCGCACCAGCACCCAGGCGACCAGCAGTCCGAACACGGCGTTGACCAGGGCGGCGGCAAAGGCGGCGCCAAAGCTCAGCCGGTATGCAGCCAGCGCGCGGGGCGAGGCGACCGCTGCCAGCAGGTCCGGCCACCCCAACCCGGCCGCGCGCACGAACAGGGCGGCGAGCGGGATCAGCACGATCAGGCCCAGGTAGAGCAGGCTGAAGCCCAGCGTCAGCCCGAAGCCGGGGATGACGCCGGGCGTTCGCCGCAGCCCGGGGAGGGCGGCGCTCGCCATGGTCACTGCCCTTGATAGATCTGATCGAAGGTGCCGCCGTCGGCGAAATGGGTCGCCTGGGCCTTCTGCCAACCGCCGAACACCTCGTCGACGGTGAAGCGCTCGACCTTGGGAAAGCGCGCCAGATCCTCGGGATCAGCGTCGTTGGGCGAGACCGGGCGGTAATAGTGCCTGGCCGCCAGCCGCTGGCCTGCGGGCGAATAGAGGAACTCGAGGTAGGCCTCGGCTACGGCGCGCGTGCCATGCTTGTCGACCATGTGATCGACCAGGGCGACCGGCGGCTCGGCCAGAATGCTCACCGAGGGCACCACGATCTCGAACTGGCCCGGGCCCAGGGCGTCGATTGCGAGGAAGGCCTCGTTCTCCCAGGCCAGCAGAACGTCGCCGATGCCGCGCTGCACAAACGTGATCGTCGAGCCGCGCGCGCCGGTATCGAGCACCGGGACGTGCTGGTAGATGGCGCGGACGAACTCCTTGGCCTTGGCGTCGTCGCCGCCGGGCTGGCGCAGGGCGTAGCCCCAGGCCGCCAGATAGTTCCAACGCGCACCACCCGAGGTCTTGGGATTGGGCGTGATGATCTGGACGTCCTCCCCGATCAGGTCGCCCCAGTCGTGGATGCCCTTGGGATTGCCCTTGCGGACCAGGAACACGATGGTCGAGGTGTAGGGCGAGCTGTTGTGAGGCAGCCGGGTCTGCCAGTCCTTGGGCAGCCAGCCGGTGCGCTCGGCAATCTCGTCGATGTCGTAGGCGAGCGCCAGGCTGACCACGTCCGCCTCGAGGCCGTCGATCACGGCTCGGGCCTGCGTCCCGGAGCCGCCGTGCGACATCCGGATGGTCACGTCCTCACCGGTCTGCTCCTTCCAGTGCTCCGCGAACAGCTTGTCGAAGTCCCGATAGAGCTCGCGGGTCGGATCGTAGGAGACATTCAGGACGGCGGTCTCGGCCTCGGCCGCCCCCGGAAGAGCGACACTCGCGGCGACGGCCGCAGTCGCAAGCAGGGACAGGGCAGCTCGTCGTCTCATCGGAACCTCCGCGTCCGTTGCCGACGTCGCTAGCAGTAGCCCACTTACTCCATTTCGTCTACCAAATAAGTAGGGTATCTGGCGCGACTGGCCAGGCCACAAAGCTCTTCTGATCCGACAAGCTTTCGCGCGGACGCCCGCCGGCCGCACATGAACAGCGTCGCTCGCGACGCGAACCGCGCGCGCGCCCGCTCCGCCAAGCCCGCGCGAGCCAATGGCCAACGAGTCGAGCGATGGCGGAGCTAAGCCACTTTCTGCCGTTCGGATGCGCCCGCCGGCGGCTTGCCGCCGAGGGCATCCAGCCGCGCGCCCGCGAGCGCATCGGCGAGCGTCGTCCCGTCGAGCACGTCGCTGATCAGTTGATGGGTGCGTGCGAACACGCGGCGGATCGCACAGCTCTCCTCGCCGGGGCAATCCTCGCACCGGCGATACGCCATCCTGCTGAGACAGGGCAGCGGCGCCAGCGGACCGTCGATGATCCGCACCACCTGCCCGAAAGAGATTGCGCTCGCCGGCTTGAGCAGCCCATAACCGCCATGGCGGCCGCGCCAGCTCTGCACCAGACCGTGGTGCTTGAGATCGAGCAGGATCTGCTCGAGGAACTTCTTGGGCAGGTTATGGCGCTCCGCGACGTCCGAGATCAAGAGCGCCCGATCGTCGCCGGCCTCGGCCAGAGCCAGGAGGGCGCGCAGCGCGTATTTCGCTTTTTGCGAGAGCATGATGGACCGTCTTTGGAACCGCGCGCGCCATACCGTTGGCCCGCGCTCTGGAGCCCAACGTAATCTCTACTGGCAAAATAGGGAATAGGTAGATTCGCAAAATCTGTAGCGCCGGCGCAACAGATCGTCACACCCGGACCGTCCAGAAGGCAGGATCGGTCAGTGAACCACCACCGGTCGAACAATGTAACCTCGGCGCATCACTTCCATTACCGACCGGCACCGATGCCCGACGGCTAGAACGGCCAGATCATCGGGATCAGCGCCAGCGACACCGCGAGCACGATCACCTCGAGCCCCAGGCCGACCCGCCAGTAGTCGCCGAAGCGGTAGCCGCCGGGCCCAAGGATGATCGTGTTGTTGTGGTGACCGAAGGGCGTGAGGAAATCGCACGATGCCCCGATCGCAACGGCGATCAGATACGCATCCGGCGAGACGCCCATGCCTGCGGCGATGCCGATCACGATCGGCGCCATGATCACGACGGTCGCGGCGTTGTTGAGCACCGGCGTGATCGCCATCGTCATCAGCAGGATGGCGCCGAGCATGACGAATGGCCCCACCTCGCCCGAGATCATCAGGATGCTGCCCGCGATCAGTCGGGCCGCGCCCGTGTTCTGGAGCGCATCGCCTACGGGAATCATCGCGCCAAGCAGCACGATCACCGGCCAGTCGATGCTCTCGTAGAGCTGCGGCGGGCGGATCACGCGCAGCAGCACCATCGCGACGACCACCAAGGTGAAGGCGGCAGCCGCCGGCAGAACGCCTGACGCCGCCGCCGCGATGCCGGCCGCGAACAGGCCGATCGGCAGGGCCACGCGCCGCGGCTCGAGCGCGAGCTTGCGGTTCTCCAAAGGCAGGCAGCCGAGGTCGGCGATGGCCTCGCGCAGCCGGCCGGGCTCGCCCTCCAGCAGCAGGACGTCGCCGGTGCTGAGCGTGGCGTCGCGCAGGCGGCCTTCGAACCGGCGCCCCTGACGTGCCGCGGCGACAAGGTTGACGCCATAGCGTCGCCTGAGATCGATCGACAGCGGACTGCTGCCTTGCACCGGGGCGTTCGGCAGCACCACGGCCTCGACGAGATCGCGCCCGGTGCCCTCCGGCCCTGCCTGGCGCCCGTCGCGCTCGACGAGCTCCAGCTGATCCTCCTCGATCGTGCTCGCCAGAGTTGCCGTATCCGCCTCGAGCAGCAGGATGTCACCGGCCTGCAGAACCGCGGCCTGCGCTCGGCCGAACAGGCGGCGACCGTCCCGAACGATGCCCAGCACATGCGCGTTGCGGCTGGATTCGTACTGAGCGGCATCGAGGCCGATGACCCGCGACGCCGGGCGGATGCGCGCCTCCGTGACGTAGTCCCTAATTTCGAACGCGTCTTCCTGTGGCCGCGGTCTAGAATCCGCCGGCAGAAGACGCCAGCCGATCAGCAGGAGATAGGCGATGCCTGCGACGCTCAGGGCGAGACCGGTCGGCGCAAAGTCGAACAGGAGGAAGCGCTGGCCGGTCGCCTCCGCCCGGAAGGCGGAGATCAGGAGGTTGGGCGGCGTCCCGATCAGGGTCGTCATGCCACCGAGCAGGGTCGCGAATGAGAGCGGCATCAGGAGGAGGCCTGGCGAGTATCGATGTCGACGTGCGGCTGACAGGGCCACCGGCATCAGGAGAGCGAGCGCACCGACGTTGTTCATGAAGCCGGAAAGCAGGGCGCCAAGCACGCAGAACCAGACGAGGTGCGAAAACTTCGAGCTGCTTGCGCCGATCAGCTTGCCCGCGAGCGCGTCGATCGCCCCGGAGCCCGTGAGCGCGCGACTGATCACGAGCACGGCCGCCACGGTGATCACTGCCGGGTTGCTGAATCCGACGAAGGCCGCCTCGGGTCCGATCAGCCCGAGCAGCACGCAGACCATCAGGCTGGTGATCGCAACCACGTCGTAGCGCCAGCGGTCCCAGACGAACACCGCGAGCGTGCAGCCCAACACAACAAGAATAGCGCCCTGCGGCCAGGTCATCGAGCGTCGCCAAGGTCGGTCCTGTTGGCGCGCCCTATGCTGCCACGGCCGGCCCCGCGGCCGACAGTCCGAAAGTCAGATCACCCCGGCGAGCACGTGACGGCGATCGGTCGTGAACGGGCGAACCTCGGCCGGCCAGCGACCCGCTTCGACCGCCCGTGCCCAGGCCGCGCTCGCCAAACTCCTGATCGTAGACCTCGTTGAACAGCGCCTCCTGCTCAGGCGCCACGTCCATGCTGACCGTGAAAAGATACTTCGCACCGATCGGCAACCTGATCTGCCGTGGCGATCACGCCTGTTCGGCGACCCTAATCCGCTGCGAAGCAGTAGAACAGGCCGTCGCCGCCGGTGCTGCGCAAGGCCTCCTGGCTGCAGCCGCCGCGCGAGAGATGCGACGAGTTCCAGGAATGCGATGGCGCATCGTCGCGCAGGCCCTGGCGGTCGTGATGGCCGAGCATGGCCGCACCCTCGGTGCCGCTCGCCGTCCAATTGCCGCAGGTCCGGTCCTCGGCGTCGGCAAACGCCGTGCCGTCCGGCTGCGAGCCGGTCAACATGTCATGCCGGTTGGGGGTGTCGCCGCGGCCGTTGACCACCTCGCCCCGCTCGGTCAACGCGGTCTGCTTGTTGAGGTTGTTGTCGCCGTGCAGCTCGGCGAGATCGCGCGCGATCACCACCCCCTTGGCATCCTGCCATGGCCCCTGGCCGATTCGATCGCGCGCGTTGATCGCGGGCTGACCGTCGGCTGCCTGCGTGCTGAGGTAGGCGCGCCAGGTGTGGCCGCCCGCACCGACCGCCTCAGCCAGCTGCTGGCAGTGCTGGTCCGCGCCGGCCGGGCCGCCGAGGTCCGCACCGTTGCCGACGCCGACGCTCGTGACGAAGAAGGTCATGGCATCTGGCGCAGCGCCCTGTTGCGCCATGGCGCCAGAGCTGAAGCCCAGCGACAGCAGCAGCGCCGGGGCCAGCATCGTCCATCGCATCACCATGCTCACGTCGGTCCTCCCGTCAATCGTTACCTCTCGTCGAGAGCGTGACGCGCTTCGACCCGGATCTATTCCTGATACCGGATTGATTCGCTGCTTCGCACCGGTGCCAAGTCCATAAGCGATGACGGCGGCGCTGCCGGGCTGATGCCCGCAGGGTTGCGGTCTGAGACCCCCGATCCGCTCGATGCGGCGCCCGCGGGCTCAAGGTATTGATTCGGCGCACTTTCTCGGGTTTGTTTGGTTTTCGGGACCGGTTGCTGGCGCCGTCACCAGGCGGGCAGGCGGGGCAGTTCCGGAGGCCCTGCCTGAGGGCGTTCCTCGCGGTGCCGGCCCGGCCGGCGGCGGTCTTCGGGCCGCCCGACCTGGCGCCGTTCCGGCGGCTGGCCAGCGCGCGCGCTGAGGTGCTCTCACACCTCATGGCATGGGGTCCTT
Organism: Pseudomonadota bacterium; assembly: GCA_046727895.1. GTDB lineage: Bacteria > Pseudomonadota > Alphaproteobacteria > Geminicoccales > Geminicoccaceae > DATAOG01. Next base: position 8,921 of record JBKPDM010000316.1, read on the forward strand.
GGGGAAGTCTTGAGGACGAAGGCGCCCGGCGGCCGCCGAGATCCAGGTTGAGTAACCTTACCACTCGATAGGAACAAATGCAAGGCCGACCGCTTCGACCACGCATCGCGCAGCGGCCACGCGGCAGCGGAAAATGGCCGCGTGCCCACCCGTCGGGAAGTTGGGTAAGCCGATCCTCCTGTCGGCGTTCGCAGGTTGAGTCCGATCTGATCCAGACTGCGTCCGGTCGCGAGATCTTAACCGAGCGTCAACAGCCCGTTGAGGAAGTGGGTTCTGGCCGGGCGTCGGGCGGCAGGAGAGGATCACCAGCAGGCCGCGCTCAGGATCGAGCAACCAAAGCAGACCGGCGCCTTGGGCGGCCAGCTCCTTCGGCGTGCCGGCGCCGAGCAGGGCCCGCATCACCATGCCCGCGAATCCGCGGGGCGACGGGGAGCGGGGCGGGGAGCCGGGAGAGGCTGGCCGGGATGGCGTTGGATCAACGTCCAGGGGACTGGCTGGTCGGCACAAGGCTGGATCACGCCTGGCCGTGGCGGGTGAGTCCGAACTTCGGGGCTCCTCCGGGCGGGCTTCGGACCGAGCGGAGAAAAATGTGAGTAATTGCCGGCGATTTTTCAATCACTTGGGTGATTTTCCCGACGCGCGCGGGCGAATTTCCGGAATTTCCACGAATTTCCCGGGGGTGACGCGGAGTGGACAGAATGCGACACAATGCGACACTTCTGTAGCATCTGTGCGCTCCGCCTAAACCTTTGTGCCGGCGAGCTTTTTCGCCATCGCGTCGATTCAACCACTGATTTTGTGCCAAAACTGTGTCGTAAAGCGGCCGTTTCAGCGTCTTTTGGGCCGCAAAAGTGGCGCAAGAATGCGCCACCTGTCGCATCGGGAACTATCTCACGCGCTCACGAGCACATCCGCGCCTCCGACTCCAGGGCCGTCACTCGCGGCCCGCGTCCGCATCGGCGGGGCGGCCGCCGGTCAAGTTCTGCTGGTGCTGGGAATTTTGGTGGCGGGGGCGGGCTTTGAGCGGGTAGTGTCGAGGTCGACGGCGGCTTCGTAGTCGTGATCGAGCTCCTGCCTGAGGGCGGCCAGCTGGCGGCGCTCGAAGGGGGTGATCCGGATGGCGCGCGCCAAACGCTCGACGAGCGGGAAGGGCCCGTCCAGGCCGGTGACCTGTTGGGCGA
>JBKPDM010000317.1:0-6380 GCA_046727895.1 Pseudomonadota bacterium
CCGCGAACACCAGCGACTCTCTCAACCGCCTGCGGCAAGCCATCCGTCCCGATCAGCTTCGTCGGATGCCATGGCCGGCTTCGATCGGATCGGGTGGCCGGCTTCAGCCGGATTCAGCGGCCGCCTTCATCGGAATGCGCAGACTCCAGTGCCGCCGTGCACCGCCGCCGTGCGGATCGGCATGATCTGCCAGGGGCTGCCGACCGCGCGGACAGCCGGACGAAGAGATATTAACCGGACATTAACCATTTGATGGTTAACGATTTCTTTGGATGGTCCATGGGACCGTGGGAATCCGTCACCGCGGATCAGCGGAGCGAGGGAGAGGTGGGGTGGCGGGGGGAGAGGCTGGTCGGAACTGGTAGTCGGACCGGGAAACCGGCGTGAGGGTTCGGCCGCGGGAACCGCGAGGTCTTGCAATTTCGCCGAAGGCGGAATCTCCGCAGCTGGGCTCCCAGGCTCACTTGGGACCGAAGACCGACCACCGAGGTCGGTCTGGTCCAGCGAGCCACCGAGGCCGCCCCGGAGCGCCGCGCGATGGGAATCCGTCACCGCGAATCGCCGGGGGCGAGGGGGGCGGGCGGGAAAGAGGAAAGCCTGCGGGGCAGTGCTGGACCACGTCTGCGGGATGATTGGCTCCGAGCCGGTGACGCTCGGCCTTCGGAGCGAGAGTCTGACCCGATCTGCCTGGCCGGCGCGGCGATTCGACCACCGATTTTGGGCCAAAAAGCTGTCGAAAAGCGGCGATTCCAGCGTCTTTGAGCCGCAAGAGTGACGCAAAAGTGACGCAAAAATGCGCCACCTGTCGCATCGGCCGCGGCCGACCCGTTTCGGCCATCGCTCGTGCGGTTCCGGAAATTCCAGCGAATTTAGCGCACGCGCCCGAGCGAGCCCCCCGCGGCTCGCTGCCTCGCCCACCGATCCGACGGGTCAATCCTGCGAGCTCGTACCATGAAAGCTTCCTCGCGTCTCTCGATACGAGTGGTTGAGGCGGGCGACTGTCGGGACCGGGATGACCTGGTCCCGGCCGCGGCAGCCGGGCGAAGCGAGCTTTAACCGGATCTTAACCACGTGATGGTTAACGATATCTTCGGCAGGTCCATGCGACCGTGGGAATCCGTCACCGCGAAATCGCCCTGGGGCCGGGGTGGGCGGGGTGGCGGGGAGAGAGCTGGCTGGACGTGCTGGGTGTCGCCGTCAAGCGCATCACTCTTGTCGCATCTGTGTACCTCGCACAAGTATTTGCGCCACCGGGCTTTTTCGCCATCACGGCGATTCGACCCCCGATTTTGGGCCAAAAAGCTGTCGAAAAGCGGCGATTTCGGCGTCTTTTCGATCGCAAAAGTGACGCAAAAATGCGTCACCTGTCGCATCGGCGGTTGGTCGGCCCTTTCGGGCAACTCCGGCTCTCTCCGGAAATTCCAGCGAATTTATCGCACGCGCTCCCGAGCAGATCCGTCCGGCCTCCGACTCCAGTGCCGCCGTGCGCCGCCGCCGTGCGCATCGGCATGATCTGCCAGGGGCTGCCGCCTGCGCGGGAGGCGGACGAAGGGACCCTGATCTTCGCGGCTGGCTCCCACGGTCGGCCACCAAGGCCGCCCCGGAGCGCCGCGCGATGGGAATCCGTCACCGCGGATCAGCGGAGCGAGGGGGAGGTGGGCGGGACGGAGGGGGAAAGCCTGCGGGGGCAGTGCTGGACCATGTCTGCGGGATGATTGGCGCCGAACTGGTGACGCTCAGCCTTTCGAGCGAAGTCCGCCCCGATCTGCCTGGCCCGCCGGGCGGCGATTCAGCCGCTGATTTTGGGTGAAAAAGCTGTCGAAAAGCGGCGATTCCAGCGTCTTTGAGCCGCAAGAGTGACGCAAAAGTGACGCAAAAATGCGCCACCTGTCGCATCGGCCTCGGGTCGGTTCGTGCGGGCCGTCGCTCTTTCCCGAAAATTCCAATGCGCGGGAACCACCCTATGGCTGAGATCGCTCTATCTTTACACGACCGTCTAGCTCGAGGTCGTCCAAGATCTGGCGAAGGTCCGCCTCCATGTTCTTGGCGAAAGGCACAGCGACCGTGACGGAGAGGTCGATCCCCACGGTCAGCCCCTCGGCAGGGCTCAGCTTCGGAATCACCTTTGTGCCGAAACGGTTCCAGACCCCCGGTGGCAGCGTGCCGACTAAGCGAAGCGTCGTCTTTTGATCACCAAGAATGGTCACAGACTGAGAATCCGCCTCGGCTTCCGGTTCGGCGCCCTGAGTGGCATCGCGCACAGGACCAGGCTCGGATTCGGGCTGGCGACCCTCTCGCGCCTTCAGCTCTTGAGCCTTTGCCCTTGTGAGGAGAAAGACGCTGGCCTCGAAGGCGACTTCCTCCGCTCCGATCGGCTCCGCGTACCATAGCCGCGCGTACTGAGCACCGTCCTTGCCGCCGGACGCCAATCCGAAATCCCCACGCTCAACGAACTCGACGATCTTCCGACGCAAGACCGCGTCCGGATCGATCAGCCGCGTCAGCGCGCCGCTGAGAAAGCTTTGACGCAGGCTGGTTAGCGGCCAAGCGCCGGTGTCCGTGAACGCCGGCGGCCAGTGACGGTCGATATAGCCGGCGCCGACCGAGTCATTGAGCAGAGCCTCGGTCTTCAATGCGCCAATGATTCGACCGCAAAGAGTCTCGCTCGCGCTCGCGTGACCTGCCCCTAGATCGATGATTTTGAGTCCATTCGCGGCCTTGGAGTCGGCCAGGGCGACGAACCGGTAGCCACCCCACACTTCATCCTTGGCTGCTTCCTCCGCGTCCTTGACCTTGGCCTGAACCTCGGCACGGTCAGCGCGGTCGAACTCTGCGTCAAGCAGACCCTCGGAAACCTCGCGCGCAACGCGCCGCCAGGCGAGCCAAAGCTCGACCCGCTCCCGAAGCTCCCGACCAGGCTTTTTCGCGCACCAGATCAACGAGCCGGGGTACAGCCTGGGTGATGTTCCCCGTTCTTTGGTCCATTGCGCGACGCGGTCGACGACTTGGCCGCTAGCCTTCCACTCTGTCTCCGGATCGACGATCACGAGGGTCAGGCGGGGCGAATCCTGAATGGCCGCGCTGTCTTCGGGGAAAGGCTCGACTCGAGCAGTAGCGCCGCGTTCAAACTCACTTTGAACGAGCTTGCGGATCGCAGGCTTGATCTCATTTTCTTCGTCGAGCGAGGCACGTCGGTCGCTGACGACCTTCTTCAGCGTCGCCTGATGATGGATGCGATAGCCGTCAGTCCCGACCTTGCGGATGAAGAAGCCAGCAGCCTCCAAAGCTGCCGCGGCGTTGTCGATCGTCGTGGTCTCGATTTCCGGCTCGCCGAGGGCGAACCGAAGCTCGGGCAGGTGCGCCACCTTGTCGACCTGGCCGCCGGAGGATTCGAACAGGATTGCGGTGCCGACGCGGCGATGGATATCGCGAAGAGGCCCCTTTGTGTCCGCGTCGAGCGCGCGAGCATGGGAGACCTGCCCGGCAAGGTCGACATCGATCGCGACATCGAGGCGCGACTCGCCCAACTGTCCGAGAACGACGGCCCGGAACTCCTGGACATGCAGTGGCGCCGACCCGAGCGTGATCAGCGGTTCCCGCCGCGCCCGCTCGAAGTGCTCACGCGCCGCCCAGGAAATCCACTGCGCCAGCATGGCAAGCGTGCCGCGGGTCTGCTGGAACTGGGTCAGCGCCCGCCATTTTCTTTGGAAGACCGAGAGCGTCGAGGGATGGAACGGATAGCAAGCCTCGAAGCGACCGCGCAGGAAGTCCCGCGCGCTGGCCTCCGTCGTTGCGGTGTCCACCGCCATCCATTCCGAGGGAAGGCGCGCGGTCCGCTCGAAGCACCAGTCCGCATAGGCCTTGGCCACCTTCTTGCGGATGCGCTCGTCGCCGAGATCCTCAAAGAGCCGCCGGCGCACCACCTCGCTGATCTCGGACTCGTCGTTGGCAATCAGATCCCGGGCGACCCGACGGACCACCTTGGTGATCCGATCCTGCCATTGTTGGTCCCAGTCGGTCATCTCCACCTGGCTGCGGGGCAGGCTGATGACCGCGGCCGCCTGCGTGGTGCCGGTGGTCGCGACCGTGAGGTTCTGAACGAACGCGTGCAAGCTCTCGGCCATCCCTCGATGCCGATTGACGAAATTCAGAACCTCGTCGAACAGCAGCAGCACGGGGCCGTCAGCCGCGGCGAAGACCCGAGCGATCGTTTCGGTCCCCGGAGGCGTGGTCCGCGCAGCCGGGCCGAGCGCTTCGACAGCCCTATCGCCACCGAGTTGGCGCGCGAGGTCGATCCAAGGTGTTTCGCGCCCCTCACTCGGGTCCCAGGCATTGCCGACGAAGACGCCGACGCGGGCAGCAGGCGCCTGCGGAACGCCAGCTTCGGTCAGGAGTTGTGCGACGCCCGGAAGCTTTGAGGCGTCGGCCCCGGCGTTCGCGATGTGGTAGAGCGAGGCCAGCGTGTGCGTTTTGCCTCCGCCGAACTGGGTGATCAGCGTGAGCACTGGGGCCGTGTTCTCGGTCTTGCCGGACAGACGCCGGAGCACCATGCCGGCGTGCTCTTTCAACGCGCGCGTAAAGCAGGTGCGCGAGAAGAACTGCGCCGGGGTCGCGGTAGTCCAGAGGCGCGGTCTTTGCGACGATCTGCTCGAGAGCGATGGCGAACTCGTCCGGGCTGAACGAGCGGCCCTCCCGGACCTCCCTGCGGGGCGTTACGGTTTTGTACCATGGGTCCACCGTCATCCTCCCCGTCGGGCGGCCTCAATCCTCGCCGCCGATCGGAAGCGGGCGAACGCGAATGCGTGCTTCCTCCAGCACGATCACGCTGCGACGCTGCAACGGCTCCTCGATCGCTGACAGGTTCGCCGGTAAGAGCGCAAGCTGCCTTTCCGGTTTGCGCTGGGTGCCACGCCTGAAGAGGATTACCGAGGGTCTGCGCTCTCCCCTCAGCGCCAAGAGCGTGCCAAAGTCGGTGTCCGCCGAAATCAGAATCCGATCTTCATCCCTGGCGCGGGCGAAAACTTCCTCATCCTCGGCCGCCTGCAAGCCGTGGTCGCGCACATGCGTCGCATCATGTCCGCTCTGCCGCAAACCCTCCGCGAGGATCGGTGACAACGCGTTGTCAACCAGAAATTTCACGAGCTGACCAGCGGCAATTCGCGCTCGCGCACGGCGTCGGCTGCATATCTGAGCGCTTCAGTCAGGTCGTCGCGCTCGAGATCGGGGTATGCTTCGAGAATCTCCGTCTCGGTCATGCCGTCGGCCACCATCCCGACCACGGTCGCGACGGGAATGCGCAGCCCACGGATGCAGGGGACGCCGCCCATCTGCTTGGGATTGACCGTAATGCGCGTGAACCTCATCATTCGTCTCCGGTGCGATTTACCGAGGCCTTCATCATCTTGGGACCGCGAGCAGCATGGCGTCGAGGAGGCGCTTTTCTTCGCTGCCGCGAGGGTAGAGGGCGGAAAGGGCGTTGGCGAGGCGGAGGAAATCGGGGCCGCGGTCCTGCTCGGCGGCCAGGAGGTTGCGCAGCGCCTGGCTGCGACCCGAGGCTTGCAGCAGCATGGCGGCATGAACCCGATCGAGCGTGGTCGCTTGACGCGAGCTTTCCAGCTCGCCGGCGGTTACGATCGTGGCTCTGCTGCGCCGGCGGCCACGACCGCGGACAGTGGGCTGCTCTTCGGGGAACAAAGTAAGCTGCGCCGCCGCGCGCGGGCTGAGCTCGATCTCATCGGCCGCAGCGCCGGCGCCGGACTCACCGAAGAGCTGCTTCGCCCGCTCTGCAACCGGCAGAAGCCGCACTACGCCCTTCTGGGTCTCGATGACGCGACCCTCCCAGTCTGGGAGGCGAATACCGAGCGGCTGGGCAAAACGACGTACTACATCGAAGATGAGGGTCAGGCCCTTCGGCTTGCGCTTCGGCGCCTCGTCCTCGTCGTCGTCCGGATCTTCATCGTAGTCCGAGCTGCTTTCAGAGCGACCGCTCGGTGTGATCCCTTCCGTGCTCTGATGTGTCCAGAGGAAAATGGCGGTGAGTCTCGCGTCCTCCTCCAGCGCCCCCGCCAATCCATTGCGAGCTTTCGCCTCCGCCGTGCCAAGCACCTGTTCGAGTGCGGTCCGCCCGACAACCTCCCAAACTTTTTCCAGGTACTCTGGAAGCCTAACTTCGCGACCCTCTGCGGTCTCGACCGTCGAGTACCGGCTAAAGTTCTCAAGAGCGGGGCCGATACAGGCAAAGACCAGGTCAGCGCCGCGTACGCCCTCACCTTGCAGGCGTTCCATCCAGTCGCCGACCCGGCGCGGGAGTTCACTTAGCACCTCAGCCCAATCGCCGATTGGGGCATCCGAGGCACGAGGTCGGCACACCAGATGAACAC
>JBKPDM010000318.1:0-3346 GCA_046727895.1 Pseudomonadota bacterium
CTCGAGCCCGTTGAGGGTATCTTCGGCCGTGCCCTGCCCGCCGACGACATACGGATAGATGCGGTTGTTCATCTGGGTCAGCAGTTCCGCATACTCCGGCGACGCCCAGAAGTCCTTGACCATGAACATCGACTGATAGAAGGCTTCGTTGTAGGGGGTCGCGTTGCGGAACTCCGGCGACGCCAGCACTGAGGCGTCGCAGGTGTAGCCGCCGAGCTCGGCCCACTTCTTCTGGACGTCGCTGCGAATGAACCACTCCAGGAACTTGAACGCCTCATCATGCTTCTTGGAGTAGGTGACGATGGAGATGCCCTGACCACCAAGCGCCGCATGCTGCTGGCCGCTCGGGCCGGCGGGATTGGCGAAGAAGCCGGTCACGTCGGCGTGGGGATTGGTCGCCTTGTTCGCGAGCGCCGGGAAAAAGGCGAAGAAGTTCATGCTCATCGCCGCCAGGCCTTCGGTGATCGCCTGGTTGTCTTCCAGGAAGAACGTCTTGCCCCAGTTGGGCGGCGTGAATTTGTAGAGCTCCCTGTAGGCCTTGAGGGCTGCGATCGCCTCGGGCGAGTTGACGATGCCGTCGACCTTGTAGGTCGAATAGTCGCCAAGGTCGCCACCGAAGCTGAAGAGGGCGTTCTCGTAGCCCATCGCCATGGCATCGTAGGAATTGTCGGTGTAGAGGGCGATGCCGTAGCGCTTCTCGTCCGGCCGGTAGAAGAACTCGGCGATGTCACGCATCTGCGCCCAGGTCTTCGGCACGTCGAGTTCGTAGCCGTATTTCGCCTTGAAGGCTTCCTTCTCCTTCGGGTCCTCGAACCAGTCTTTGCGGTAGGCCCAGCCGTTGGCGTCGCCCTCGAGGGGGACCGCCCAGTACTTCTTGCTGCCCTTCGGGTATTCGGCGTAGCCCTCGACCGTGGCCGGCGCCATCACCTCGGCGAGTTTGTGCTTCGCGAAGAAGTCGGTGAGGTCGACGTAGTGACCGCCGGTCGAGCCGGCGCCGAGCCACTGGGAATCGCCGACGACCATGTCGTAGGCGTCGCCCTTCGCATTGAACTCGGCGAAGGCTTTGGTCTGGAAGTCGGTCCATGGAGTGGTTTCGACCGTGACCGTCACGCCGGTCTCGGCGGTATACTCGTTGACCAGCTCCTGCAGATAGTTTGCCGGGTCCCACTCCGCCCAGAAAATAATGAGCTCCTCAGCGGATGCGACCCTGCTGGCAAGCGTCAAGGCGGCGCCTGCCAGTAGTCCAGCCCAGACCTTCTTCGACATTGCTGTCTCCCTTTCGGTTCACACTTTCGCCGCGGTCCTGAACCGGCGCGTGCGTGATCTCCTGACCGGCGAAGGCGATGCTGCCGGGTCCGGCCGCTCGAGTGCGGCCATGGTGCGCAACGAGATCCGCCACCATTCAGCGCCTCCGCGCAAGCGACGGAGGCATGCGGCCTTGCGCAGCATACCGCCTCCCTGGTTGACGCCCATGGTAGGCGACTTTTGGGCAAACGCAACACCTTGCGGGCGCCGTGCGATCGGCTCGCGGCCCAGGCGAAGCAGTTCCGGTCTGGCCATCGCCGCGCGTCGATTCTATTCTCAGGGCGATGCGGTTGGCGGCCGGGGCGACGGCGCTCGCCTCGGCCCTTGGCGCCCCTTCGAAGCCAGCAGGAGCCGCCCCCGTGAGTGCAAGTCAGACCAGCCAGGCCGCTGCTCCCGATCCGAGCGAGGCGGCGCAGCGGTTCGCCGAGTTTGCGCAGAAGAGCCAGAGGATCGCGCAGGCCTTCTGGGAGCGCCAGGTCGAGGCGGCCGGCGACGACACGTTCACGATCATGGACCCGCAGGCGATCGGCCGGGCCTTCTTCGAGTTCGGCTCCAGGCTGATGGCCGATCCGGCCCGCCTCGCCGAAGCGCAGATGCAGCTCTGGCAGGCGAACCTGGCGCTCTGGCAGCACACCGTGCAGCGCATGCTCGGGGAGGAGAGCGAGCCGCTGATCGAGCCGGACAAGGGCGATCGCCGCTTCAAGGACGTGGCCTGGAACGAGGACCTGGTGTTCGACTACATCAAGCAGTCGTACCTCCTGAGCGCCCGCTGGCTGCGCGGCCTGGTCAAGGACGTCGAGGGGCTCGAGCGCCGGGATCGGGAGAAGGTCGAGTTCTACACGCGCCAGTTCGTGAGCGCCGCGTCGCCCTCCAACTTCGTGCTGACCAATCCGGCCGTGCTGCGCAAGGCCAAGGAGACCGGCGGCCAGAACCTCCTGGACGGCCTGCAGCATCTCCTCGACGACCTCGAGCGGGGCAAGGGGCGCCTCGAGATCAGCATGAGCGATTACAGCGCCTTCGAGGTTGGCAAGAACGTCGCGACCTCGCCGGGCAAGGTCGTGTTCCAGAACGAGCTCATGCAACTGATCCAGTACGCGCCGAGCACCGAGCAGGTCTACCGGCGCCCGTTCCTGATCGTGCCGCCCTGGATCAACAAATTTTACATCCTCGATCTGCAGCCGCGCAACAGCTTCATCAAGTGGACGGTCGACCAGGGGCACACCGTGTTCGTGATCTCCTGGGTCAATCCGCGCCGCGACCTCGCCCACAAGGACTTCGCCGACTACATGCTCGAGGGGCCGCTCGCCGCGCTGGAGGCGATCGAGCAGGCGACCGGCGAGCGCGAGATCAACGTGCTCGGCTTTTGCATCGGCGGCATCCTGATCGCGAGCACGCTCGCCTATCTGGCGGCCAGGGGCGACGACCGGCTGAAGTCGGCAACCTTCTTCGCGTCCCTCTTCGATTTCAACAACGTCGGCGAGGTCTCGGTGTTCATCGATGACGAGCAGATCGAGCACATGGAGCAGCACATCCGCGAGCGCGGCTTCCTCGAAGGCCATTACATGGCCGACATGTTCAGCATGATGCGCGAGAACGATCTGATCTGGTCGTTCGTGGTCAACAATTATCTCCTGGGGCGCGAGCCGCCGCCGTTCGATCTGCTGTACTGGAACTCGGACGCGACCCGGCTGCCGGCGGCGATGCTCCTCTTCTACCTGCGCAAGGTGTACAAGGAAAACCGGCTGATGCAGCCGGGCGGCCTCACCCTCGACGGCACCCCGATCGACCTCGCCAAGGTCAAGACGCCGGTCTACATCTTCGCGACCAAGGAGGACCACATCGCCCCCTGGCCGTCCTGCTATCCGGGCACGCAGGCGTTCGCGGGGCCGCGCCGCTTCGTCCTCGGCGCCTCGGGCCACATCGCCGGCGTGATCAACCCGCCTGTGGCCAACAAATACGGCTACTGGACCAATCCGCGGCTGCCCAAGGACCCGCAGAAATGGTTCGAGGGCGCTGCCTGGCACGAGGGCTCCTGGTGGCC